>SHXP01000082.1 GCA_009693225.1 Limnohabitans sp.
AAGGGCGCTGCGGGCGAAGGCCCGAACATGATTCTGGACGATGGCGGCGACGCCACCTTATTGATGCACCTGGGCAAGCGCGCCGAAAAAGACGCATCTCTTTTGAACAACCCCGACAGCGAAGAAGAAGTCTGTTTGTTCAATTCCATCAAAGCCAAGCTGGCGCTCGACCCGACCTGGTACAGCCGCAAATCGGCGCACATCATCGGCGTGACCGAAGAAACCACCACCGGCGTGTTGCGTTTGAACGAAATGGCCGCCAAAGGCACGCTGATGTTCCGCGCCATCAATGTGAATGACTCTGTCACCAAGAGCAAGTTCGACAATCTGTACGGTTGCCGCGAATCGCTGGTGGACTCGATCAAACGCGCCACCGACGTGATGATCGCCGGCAAGGTCGCCTGTGTCGCCGGTTACGGCGACGTGGGCAAAGGTTCGGCCCAGGCCTTGCGCGCCCTCAGCGCCCAGGTTTGGGTGACAGAAATCGACCCGATCAATGCCTTGCAGGCAGCCATGGAAGGCTACAAGGTCGTGACCATGGAATACGCCGCCGACAAAGCAGATATTTTTGTGTCCGCCACCGGCAACAAAAACGTCATCCGTTACGAGCACATGGCTGCGATGAAAGACGAAGCGATTGTCTGCAACATCGGTCACTTCGACAACGAGATCGATGTGGCTTCACTGGAAAAACTGCAATGGGACGAGATCAAGCCGCAAGTCGATCACGTCATCTTCCCTGACGGCAAAAAAATCACTTTGCTGGCCAAGGGCCGGTTGGTGAACCTCGGTTGCGCCACCGGTCACCCCAGCTTTGTCATGTCTTCGAGTTTTGCCAATCAGACGATTGCGCAAATCGAATTGTTCACCCGCCAGGACCACTACGAAAACGGCACAGTCTATGTGCTGCCCAAGCACCTGGACGAGAAAGTCGCGCGTTTGCATTTGAAGAAAGTCGGCGCCAAGCTGACCGAACTCACCGACGAACAGGCCGCTTACATCGGTGTCAGCAAAAACGGTCCTTACAAAGCCGACACCTACCGTTATTGACAGCGTGCGCGCCGACCAGTTGCTGGTCGAGCGCGGCCTGGCAGCGTCGCGCTCGCAAGCCCAGCGTTTGATCGCCGGCGGTGTGCAATGGCGCATGCCTTTGCACACCTGGCAGCTCATCGACAAAAACGGCTCCCTGTTGCCGCAGGACTGCGAACTGCTATTGCTCGACGATGCCGAGTCGCGCTTTGTCTCACGCGGCGGATTGAAGCTGGCCGGCGCATTGCAAGTCAGCGGTGTCTTGATAGAAGGCTTGCGCTGTCTGGACATCGGTCAGTCGACCGGCGGCTTCACCGATTGTTTATTGCAACACGGTGCGCCACACGTGGTCGGGGTCGATGTCGGCCATGGGCAATTGCATCCGGTTTTAAAGGCTGATGCGCGGGTGGTGTGCCTTGAGAAGCTCAATGCACGCACGCTGGACGCGGCGGACTCTGCGTTGCGCCAGCACATGCCCCAGGGAGGTTTTGATCTGCTGGTGGCCGATCTGAGCTTCATTTCGCTCACGCTGGTCTTGCCTGTGTTGCCCGCGCTGATGCATGCCCGGGCGCAGGCGCTGTTGCAGGTCAAGCCTCAGTTTGAGTTGCAGCCGGCTGATATCGGCAAGGGCGGTCTGGTGAAAGACCCCGGCTTGTACGCGCAAGTGCAGCAGCGTTTGCAAGCGGCCTGCGGCGATGCGGGACTTGAGGTGATGCATTGGTCAGACAGTCCGGTGATCGGCGGCGACGGTAACCGGGAATTTTTCATACATGTGCGCAGGAGAAACGCATGAGCGCTTCAAACACGATTCCAGTCAGTTTCGAATTTTTCCCGCCCAAAACCTCCGAGGGCGCGGCTAAATTGCTGGCGGTCAGACAGGATCTTTACGCGCTTAAACCGGAGTTTTTCAGCGTCACCTACGGAGCGGGCGGTTCGACCCAGGACGGCACCTTGCAGCAGGTGCAAAGCATTTTGCGCGACGGTTTTGACGCCGCGCCGCATTTCTCCTGCATAGGCACGACCCGCGAGACAGTGCGCACTCAACTCGCCGCGTTCAAGGCGGTGGGCATCCGTCGCATGGTGGCATTGCGCGGTGACTTGCCCAGCGGTCACGGCACCTTCGGCGAATTCCGTTACGCCAGTGAACTCGTTGAATGCATACGCAGCGAATCCGCAGACCATTTTCACATCGAGGTTGGTTGTTACCCGGAAGTGCATCCGCAGGCCAGGTCGCCTCAGGCCGATGTCCAGGCTTATGTGACCAAGGTCAGGGCCGGGGCTGACTCGGCCATCACCCAGTATTTTTTCAACAGCGATGCCTATTTCCGTTTTGTCGATGAGGCCTACAAAATGGGTGCGGATATTCCGGTGGTGCCGGGCATCATGCCCATCATCAGTTCGTTGCAGTTGATGCGCTTTTCAAACGCATGCGGGGCTGAGATACCGCGCTGGATCCGTCTGCGTCTGCAATCTTTCGGCGATGACAGCGCGTCGATCAAGGCCTTTGGGCTGGATGTGGTCAGCGATTTGTGCGAGCAATTGCGCAACGGCGGCGCGCCCGGTCTGCACTTCTACACCATGAACCAGTCGACGGCAGTGACTGCCATCTGCCGCAACCTCAGCCTGGCTTAACCCCGGGTCAGACTGAAACCGGCAAGGTGGTCCTGGCCCATCAATTGCACCATCTGCGGCAAGGCCTGCTGCAACTGTTCGTACAAGGTGAAGGGTGGATTGATGATGACCACGCCGCTGTCAACCAGGCCTTTCGGTTTGGCTTTTTCCCCCGGCGTGACGTCGTTGCGCGCGCCGGTGCGGATGCGCAAAGTGGCGTGCAGCCAGGGTTTGTCGGCCTGGCGCGCCAGGTTGCTCAGGTGGCGCGGCAGACTGTGCGCCTGCGGTCTGGGAATGATGGGGTACCAGACCACGTAAGTGCCGGTGGCAAAGCGTTTCATGCTTATGGATACCGCCACCACCACGCGTTCGTAGTCCAGTTTGATTTCATAACTCGGGTCGATGAAGACCAGGCCGCGCCGGGTCGAGGGCGGTAGAAATTTGGGCAGGCCATTGAAACCATCTTCGTGAATGACCATCACCTGGCGGCCGGCCCGCAGTTCTTCCACCCGGGTTTGCAAGCCACGGATATCGGTGGGATGCATTTCGAACAGCTTGAGTTTGTCTTGTTCGCGCAACAGGTGATGCGCGAACAGCGGTGAACCCGGGTAATTCAGCAAGCCGCCTTCGGGGTTGAAATGGTCAAGTACCCGGCGGTAGTCCAACAAGGCATCGGCCATCGGCCCGGCCAGCTTGGACTTGTTGCGCATCAGCGCCAGCAAGCCCTCCTGCGCTTCGCCGCTCTGGTTGGCGTCGGCACTGTCCAGGCGGTAAATGCCGGCACCTGCGTGTGTATCTATGGTGGTAAAGCCCACCTCTTTGAGTGCTAAATGCTTCATCACGGCAACCAGTACCGTGTGTTTAAGCACGTCGGCATGGTTGCCTGCATGGTAGGCGTGGCGGTAACTGAACATGGCGCCATGGTAACCCGCGACAAAGGCCTTGCGTAGGAGGGCTTAAATTGGCATAGAATGGTAGGCTTGGCAGCGAATAAGGTCCCGCGGCGAAGATTTCACCCCCACCTAAGAGGTTCTCAGCAGAAGAACACCGACCGTGGAAAAGGACTCCACAACCCACTCCAGGAAATGATAATGTCCACATTCAGCGCAAAACTCGCTGACGTGACGCATGAGTGGTTTGTGATTGACGCCACCGACAAGGTGCTCGGACGGATTGCCAGCGAAGCAGCCCTCCGTTTACGCGGCAAGCACAAAGCCATTTATACGCCCCACGTCGATACCGGCGACTACATTGTCGTCATCAACGCATCCAAGATTCGCGTCACAGGCAACAAGGCTTTGGACAAGATGTACCACCGCCACTCGGGCTATCCCGGCGGTATCTCCAGCACCAACTTCAAAGACATGCAGGCCAAGCACCCGACGCGTGCGCTGGAAAAAGCGGTCAAAGGCATGTTGCCCAAAGGCCCGCTGGGTTTTGCCATGATCAAAAAGCTCAAGGTGTACGGCGGTGCCGAGCATCCCCATACCGCCCAACAGCCCAAAGTGCTGGACATCTAAGGAGCTATGAAATGATTGGTGAATGGAACAATGGCACCGGTCGTCGCAAATCCAGCGTCGCCCGCGTGTTTCTGAAAAAAGGCTCAGGCAAGATCACGGTCAATGGCAAGGACATCGCCGAATATTTCGGTCGTCAAACCTCGATCATGATCGCCAAGCAACCCCTGTTTTTGACTCAGCATGCCGAATCTTTCGACATTCAGATCAATGTACAAGGCGGCGGTGAATCCGGCCAGGCCGGTGCAGCCCGTCACGGCATCACACGTGCTCTAATCGATTACGATGCCACACTCAAACCTGTGCTGTCCGCAGCCGGTTTTGTCACGCGCGATGCGCGTGAAGTCGAACGTAAAAAGGTCGGCTTGCACGGCGCCCGCCGCCGCAAGCAGTTCAGCAAGCGCTGAGCGACAGCCGGAGCTTGTGTCTGCAACAAGCCGCCAGAGCTTCAGCTCCGGCGGTTTTTTTCGCATTACCCGTCACCGGGAAACTCGCCTGCTATAATGCTGACACAGTTATTGTTGACTGAAATAGGTTACAATTACCTTTTAAAGAACGTATTCAAAGGAGTGCGCTATGAGTGCCTTAGCCGAAACAATACCGACAGCCATGCCTGAGCCGATCGTCTTCACCGACAGCGCTGCGGCTAAAGTGGCTGACCTGATCGCCGAAGAAGGCAATCCCGAGTTGAAACTGCGCGTGTTTGTGCAAGGCGGCGGTTGCTCCGGTTTCCAGTACGGCTTCACTTTTGATGAAATTACTAACGAAGATGACACCACCATGTCCAAAAACGGTGTGTCACTGTTGATCGATGCCATGAGCTACCAGTATCTGCTCGGCGCTGAAATTGATTACAAGGAAGACTTGCAGGGAGCGCAGTTCGTCATCAAAAACCCGAACTCCACCACCACTTGCGGCTGCGGATCCTCCTTCTCGGTCTGAATTTTCCCGCTCAAAGAAAAGCCGGGCTGGTCCCGGCTTTTTTGTTTATGCAGGGTAGATCGCGCCAAGTACCCGTGGCCCGCTTGCCCCGGTGACCGCAGGCAGATTAGCCGGCAGATTCAGGCAGGTCTGGCGTGCCAGCCAGGCAAAGGCCGCAGCTTCGACTTGTAAAGGCGGCAAGCCATACAGCTCGGAGCTTTGCACCGGTATGGCGGGTAAACGCTGTTGAAGCAGGTGCATCAGGCACCGGTTGTAAGCGCCGCCGCCGCATACCAGCAGTCGCGCGGCATGCGGCGCGTAGCGCAGCACATCATCAGCGCACACCTGAGCGCTCAGTGCCGTCAAAGTCGCCTGCACGTCAACGGCGGTCACTGGCGCACAGGCTTGCAAACGCGTGTTCAGCCAACCGGCATGAAACAGATCCCGGCCCGTGCTTTTAGGCGGCGGCAATTTGAAAAACGGTTCGTGTATCAGGTGTTCAAACAAAGCCGCATTAACTTGACCGCCGGCCGCCCAGGCGCCGTCCCGGTCAAAAGCCTGACCGGTATGCCGTTGAATCCAATGGTCGAGCAGCACATTGCCCGGGCCGCAATCAAAGCCGGTAGCCTGCCCGTCATTCAGTATGCTGAGGTTGGACATGCCGCCGACATTGAGCACGGCCACCGTCTGCCCGTCAACTGCGAACACCTGCCGGTGGAAGCCGGGCACCAGTGGTGCACCCTGACCGCCGGCGGCGACATCGCGGCTGCGGAGATCCGCCACCACGCGTATACCGGTGCGTTCGGCGAGCAATGCGGGGTTATTGATTTGAAGGGTGTAGCCGATACCGTCATGCAAACCCGGTTGGTGGCGAACGGTTTGTCCGTGTGCCCCTATGGCTGCAATCTCTGCAGCCTTGATGCCTGCGGATTGAAGCAAATGCTGCACCGCTTGCGCATACAGCAGTGCGAGTTGATTGGCAGCCAACGCAGCCGTATGCAATTCGTCTGTTGCCGAGCGGTTCAGCGCAAGCAGGGTTTGCCGCAGTGCATCGGGAAAAGGCAGGCTGTGGTGAGCAAGGGTGCGAAAGCCTTGCGAAAAGTCCACCAGTACCGCGTCCACACCATCGAGCGAGGTGCCAGACATCACGCCGGTGTAAAGCGTGCTCATGGTCAAAAAAATCAGTGGGTGGTGTCGGCTGCGGTGACGGAAGCTGCGGCCAGTTGTCTTGAGACGTCAGCGGCTTGCCGGTTGAATTGATCGCGCGCGAAAGCAGGAACCGGCACGGACTCGCTTTGCCGGGCCAGCAGTTGCGGATCTTTGTGAGCGCCGTTGACTCGGAATTCAAAATGCAAATGCGGTCCGGTGGCCCATCCGGTAGCGCCGACCAGGCCGACAGTTTGACCCTGAGACACAGACTGTCCGCGGCGCACCAGCATTTTGCGCAAGTGCGCATATACCGTGGAATGGCCGTTGTTGTGTTTGATCACCACCGCATTGCCGTAACCGCCTATATTGCCCGCACTCTTCACCACACCCGCACCGACGCTGCGCACCGGTGCGCCCTTGGCCGCGGCGTAATCCACACCGAGGTGAGCGCGCCAGGTTTGAAAGATGGGGTGAAAGCGCATGCTGAAGCCGCTGCTCACGCGTGAAAACGCCAGCGGTGAAGCCAGGTAGGTGCGGCGCAGGCTTTGGCCTTGCAGGTTGTAGTAGCCGCCGGGTTTGTTGCTGTTTTCCTGGAACCACATGGCCTGGTGTGTTTTGCCTTTGTTGACAAACTCGGCCGTCAGCACCTTGCCGGGTTTCAGCGGTTCACCATCGGCTTCCAGGGATTCGTAGGTGACAGTGAAGCGGTCGTCTTTGCGCAGGGCGCGGTGAAAATCAATATCGCCTGAGAAAATTTCAGCCAGCTGCACCGCTATGCTGTCGGGAATGCGCGCGTCGTCGGTAGCGGCAAACAAGGAGGTTTGAATCAGGCCGCCGGAGAGACGAACCGAGGTTTTGAGCTCACCGGTTTCGCGTCTTGCGCTCAGGCCCTGTTCGCCGAGTTCAATCACCAGCCGTTGAAAGCTGTCGTTTTTGTCAGTCGCCCATCGTGCCGTGAGTTTGAGCAAATGGTTGTCATCGTCAACTTCAGCGTTTAATTGACGGGCGCTTTTGCCCAGCAGGCCTTCTCGCACTAGGGGGTTGCTGCGCATGAAGTCAGCCGCTGTCTTATCTGATATGCCCAGGCGCGACAGCATGGACTCGGGCGTGTCGGTAGAACGCGATGTGTCGGTGCGGTACAAGCGCAGTTTGTCTTTGCTCAGGCTGCTGATCTGGCTGTCGAGAGCGATGTTGCTGATGTTTTCCACTATCTGCCGGATGGGTGCGGGTGAGTCTGACTGCCTGAACCCTGCCACTGCCAATGCAGCAGCTGCGGTCAGCGCCAACACCACAGTCAGTCGAACCACACCATTGTTTCGGTAAGGCTCATCATCTCGGGCAGTATCAGGAAAGTCGTTGTCTTGCAAAATCAGCGTCCGGTGGCTGAGGCGCCCTATTGACTGCGGCACCTTAGAATGAAGGAAATAGTTGTGGGCTTCACCCTTAGGTGCAGCCCAAAGATGTGAAGTATACAGGCCTGACTACCAGGCAACAAGCCCGAAATCACATATGAATCAAGCATCTGAGAAACAAACCTCATTATCTGCAACGGTTGAGCAGGCGCTGGCTGTGTCTTTGCGCGGCTGCGAAGAACTGCTGCCCAGGGATGAATGGGTGAAAAAGCTGCAACGTCACGAAGCATCCGGTCAGCCCTTGCGCATCAAACTCGGCCTGGACCCGACCGCACCTGACATACATATCGGTCATACCGTGGTGCTCAACAAAATGCGCCAGTTGCAGGACCTGGGGCATCAGGTAATATTTCTGATCGGCGACTTCACCTCGCTGATCGGCGACCCGTCGGGACGCAACAGCACGCGATCACCGCTGACACCCGAACAGATCAAACACAACGCCGACACCTATTACAAACAGGCGAGCATGGTGCTGGACCCGGCGCGCACCGAGATCCGATACAACAGCGAATGGTGCGACCCACTAGGCACGCGCGGCATGATTCAACTGGCGTCGCGCTACACGGTGGCGCGCATGATGGAGCGCGACGATTTCCACAAACGCTTTCACGCCGGCCAATCGATCAGCGTGCACGAATTTTTGTACCCGTTAATGCAGGGCTACGACAGCGTGGCCTTAAAAAGCGACCTCGAGTTGGGCGGCACCGATCAAAAATTCAATTTGCTCATGGGCCGGCATCTGCAACAGGAATACGGCCAGGAACCGCAGTGCATTCTGACCATGCCGCTGCTCGAAGGCCTGGACGGCGTCGACAAGATGTCCAAGAGCAAGAACAACTACATCGGTATCACCGAAGATGCCAACACCATGTTCGGCAAGGTCATGTCGATCAGCGATGAGCTGATGTGGCGCTGGTTCACGCTGTTGAGCTTTCAGAGTCTGGAGGCGATTGACGCGTTGACAGCCGAAGTCGCAGTCGGGCGCAACCCGCGCGACGCCAAGGTCATGCTGGCCAAGGAAATCACCGCGCGTTTTCACTCTGCAGTACTGGCCGACAGCGCCGAGCAGGATTTTGTCAACCGGAGCAAAGGCGGTATTCCCGACGATATTCCTGATGTGAACTTGAGCGG
>SHXP01000083.1 GCA_009693225.1 Limnohabitans sp.
CTAAGTCAAGTTTGTCCCGCCGTTGTGCTGCACCAGTCACAGGGTCAATAGGCCTTACATTCGCAGACAGGCTTTCTGCCAACAGAAAAGGCTGATTGATGTCGCCGCCTATCATTGCTTATCAACCATTCAACAGACACGGGAGAACATCATGGGCAGCAATTCTTTTCAAAAGGGCCTAAAAACCCGCCGCGAAGTGCTGGGGGCAGAGTACGTCAACACCTCGTTGAAAAACGCCGACGACTTCAACATGCCCATGCAGGAACTGGTCACTCAGTACTGCTGGGACGAAATCTGGAACCGCCCCGGGCTGGACCGGCGCACCCGCAGCATCATCAACCTGGCCATGCTGACCGCCTTGAACCGTCCGCATGAACTCAAACTGCATGTGCGCGGCGCCGTCAACAACGGCCTGAGCAAGCAGGAAATCTCCGAAATCTTTTTGCAAACCGCCATTTACTGCGGTGTGCCTGCCGCCATCGACAGCTTCCGGGGCGCCAAGGAAGTGTTCAAAGAGATGGGGATTTGAGCCTGAGCACGCCCGTCATTGCTTTCATAGGCCTGGGTCAAATGGGCTTGCCCATGGTGCGCAATCTGCTGCGCGCCGGCCACCGGGTGCAGGCCTTTGACCTGAACCCGCAAGCCGCCGATGCCTTGCCAGACGATGCCTTGTTCACAAGGGCTGATTCTGCTGCGGCGGCCTTGCCGCAGGCGGATATCGTCATCCTGATGCTGCCCGACAGCAAGGTCGTAGACGATTTGCTGTGGGACGGCGGGCAAGCACTCGGCGGCTTGTTAAAGCCTTCTCAGATTCTGATTGACATGGGGTCTTCAGACCCGGTCAGGTCACGTGACAATTCCGCCCGGCTGGCAGCCAAAGGGATTGCCTTTGTCGATGCACCGGTTTCAGGCGGCGCCAAACGTGCAGTCGACGCCAGTCTGTCCATCATGATCGGCGGCGACAACTCTGCCGTCGAGACAGTGCGCCCGGTGCTGCAAGCCATGGGTAAAAACCTGGTGCACCTGGGCCAGGCAGGAGCAGGTCACGCGGTCAAGGCCTTGAACAACTATGTCTCAGCCTCAGGTCTGCTGGCCGTCAGCGAAGCCCTGGCGGCGGCCGAGAAGTTCGGCATCGACCCGCATCTGGTCAATCAGGTGTTCAATACCTCGACCGGTCGTAACAACACCACCGACGTCAAGGTGGAGAACTTCATGCTCTCCGGCAGTTTCAATTCCGGCTTTGCACTGGCGTTGATGCGCAAGGACTTGCAGACAGCGCTTAGCTTTATTGAACGCATGGGCACGCCGGACCATCAGGCTTTTGCCTGTACCCGTACCTGGGTAGAAGCCGAAAGCGCATTAAAGCAAGGCGCAGACCACACCGAGATGTACAAGTTCATCCGCCGTAACCCGTGATCAGCCTTGCCACACGCTTACCCTGAGAATGAGCATGTTTGATGCAGTCAGTCAGTGGGCGCGTCGGGTCAAACAGGACGCAGTCATGCTGTGGTTTGCTTACCGCGATAAGCGGACACCACGGCTGCCGAAAATCATTTGCATGCTGGCGGTCGCCTATGCCCTGAGCCCGATAGATCTGATCCCCGACTTCATTCCGGTGCTGGGTTACCTGGACGAGGCCATTCTTTTACCCGCCATGATCTGGCTGGCGGTGAAATTGCTGCCTGCGACGGTGGTCAGCGACTGCCGCGCGTTGGCAGCGGAATGGATGCAAAACAACGGGCGCAAACCGGTCAACCGCTGGGGCATTTTATTCGTGCTGCTGGTCTGGGGCCTGGTGTTGCTACTGTTGCTATGGTGGTGGGCTTGAAAACCGGTCACCCCTAAAAACGCGCCTGTTTTTGATATTGTTTTCAGTAGCCGGTTTACTTTTCACAAACCTGGCATTTCCACTCACGCTCAACTCAGCCGACAGAAAGTTATTTTGGAATCCTTGCTTATCTCCACAGGCGTGGTGGCACTTACCGAAATCGGCGACAAAACCCAATTGCTGGCCTTTATTCTGGCGGCTCGTTTCAAAAAACCGCTGCCAATCATCGCAGGCATTCTGGTCGCAACTTTGCTCAACCACGGTATTGCCGGCGCATTGGGCGCCTGGATCACCGCCATGGTCGACCCGTCTGTTCTGTGCTGGGTACTGGGGGCATCATTCATTGCCATGGCCGTGTGGACGCTGATCCCCGACAAAATCGAAGAGGAAGAAACCGAAGTCGCACTCAAACTGGGCGTGTGCGGTGGCACACTGGTGATTTTCTTTCTGGCCGAAATGGGCGACAAAACCCAGATCGCCACAGTGGCGCTGGCGGCGCATTACCCCTGCGCGCTGATGGTGGTGGCGGGTACCACGCTGGGTATGCTGATTGCCGATGTGCCGGCGGTGTTCACCGGCGACAAACTGGCCGGTCGCATCCCCATGACACTGGTACATCGCATCGCAGCCGCCATTTTTGCGGGCTTGGGTATTGCTACTTTACTGGGCGCAGCGCAAGGCATGGTGGCTTATTGATCCGGATGCCGGGTGCAGCTTCTGAACACCTCAGAGTACATGCGCAATCGCTCGCTGCTCGGAGCCAGCTTGTCCGAGATCAAATCAGCGATATCGCCGGTGAGCTTTAAAAACTCAGGGTTACAGTGGTGCCTGATGGAGTTTCTGTAAATTGTTTGCGGCTACCACTGATTCTCGCGCATCAGAAATGCGTAATGCACCAATTCATGCCCGAGTGCCCAGTTCACCATAGAACGGCTCCAGCCTTGCAAAGTGCGCGGCGACACATTGATTTGCAAAGCATTGCCCGGCTGATCTTCAGACGGGTATTCGAACACCATGCGGGCGCTGGTGGGCAATCCGGGGGTAATCATGAAACGCGGCATGGGCGCTTCCAGCGGCGCACCGGTGCGGCTCTTGATGAACGCCCAGATGAGGCGCAAAGCTTCGGTATCAAAACTCTGATCTGCCAGTCCGGCAACTTCGGTGCCGATATTGCCTACATTGGAATAAAAGGCCTCGAGCCGTCGCAACTGAACCTCGGCGAATCCGAAATTCAGCATACAGACTTCCAGGTCCAGGCTCAGCGGCGGCATCATCAGGTTGTTATGGGCTGACAGATTGGCCAGCATATGCTGACTGAAATCGCGACTGAAGGCGTTTTGACGCTCGACCGCCTCAAGTTCGGATACACCGCTTTTGATGCTCAGAAAATAACCGATACGGGCATATATATCACTGTGCGACAAATATGCATTGGCGCTGCGACGCTGCTCCTCGTGTACCGGGTTGCTGGCCAGATAGTTACCTATGATTTCAAACATGATGGCGCACCGGCTGGCTACATAGGCGAGCTCCTTGTTGTCCTCTTTCCAGTGAGGGTGCCCGACGGTCCAGTCCTGGAGCCTGGGCACGTCCTGGGCCCGCGCTGACGCGCTGAGACAAAACAATAAAACAAAAAAAGCCCGGAAAACATCGCCACCGTCCTGTGAATTTCACGCCATATTAATTCAGCGCAGCCCTCGCTGCCGGCCGGATGGCAATGCACCCGTCACACACGGGTATTAGCTTCAGCGCTCGTCGTAACTCAATGTGACCGCATCACTGGTGGGACGCGACTGGCAGGACAGCACAAAATCTTGTCTAGTTTCCCAGTCTTCCAGGGTGAAGTTTTTTTCCATGACCACGCTGCCTTGCATGACCTTGGCCCGACAGGTGCAACACACACCGCCCCGGCAGGAATAAGGCAGATCCAGGCCGGCAGCCAGGCCAACATCCAATATTTTCTGATCCGGCGACATGCGCAGCGAACGCTGTTTGCCGTCGAGGATCAAGGTCAAGGCCACAGCCTTGGTGTCATCACCCTGTGTCTGCGCGCCAGCCGGCGGCACAGCGTGTTGCGGCTGATCGGGTGCGACAAAGCGCTCGCTGCGCACACGTTCTGCGGGTACACCTGCCCGGGACAAAGCCCGGCAGGTACTGTCAATCATGTCTTGCGGGCCGCAGACAAACACCTCCTCCAATGTCTGCGGCGGCAGCACAGTCTCCAGCAACCGGCGGACTTTTTCGCTGCCAAGCCGGCCTTGTAATAACTCAACCTCCTGCGCCTGGCGCGACAACACATGAATCAGTGTGACGCGGCCAGTGTAGCGGTCTTTCAAATCCTGTAATTCTTCATTGAACATGACCGAAGCCATGTTGCGGTTACCGTAGACGAGGGTGAAACGAGAATCCGGCTGCTGCTCAAGACTGCTGGCCATGATGGACAACACCGGTGTGATGCCCGAGCCAGAGGCAAATGCGGCACGGTGCTTTGCCTGTGCATTCTGTGACACAAAACGCCCTTCTGGCGGCATGACCGGTACCATGTCACCGGCTTTGAAATGCCGGACAGCCCAGTTTGAAAATACCCCGCCCGCTACAGCGCGAATTCCAATACGTATTTCATGAAAACGGTCGAAGTGGCTGCGACTGCTGCAAATCGAATAGCTACGTCGTATTTCCTCGCCTTGCAGCACAGCTTTGAGGGTTAAAAACTGACCGGGTTGAAAAGCAAACGTGTTTTTGGATTCAACAGGTACCGTGAAAGTGACTGCCACCGAACCGGCAGCTTCCGGCCGCACATCCGCAATACGCAACGGGAGGAAATGGCGTTGATCAGTCATAGGGCTGCGGCGTCAGTAAGCTTTGAAATAGTCAAACGGCTCCATGCAGGCCAGGCATTTGTACATGGCCTTACAAGCGGTGGAGCCGAAGTGCGATGTTTCAGTTGTGTGCTCAGAACCGCATTGCGGACAGACAACCGTCTGATGAACCCGGTTGTGCGCCATGCGCACAGGTTTCAATGCGCCGGCGGTCGTTGTACTGTGCGGCGGGGCGATCCCGTATGCCAGCAATTTCTTTCTCGCCTCAGGCGTGATCCAATCGCTGGACCAGGCGGGCGACAAACGGGTGATGACGCTGGCTTGCACGCCGGCCTGTTGCAGGCACAAACGCACATCGTCATGCATTTGTTCCATCGCCGGGCAGCCGTTGTAAGTCGGCGTTATGACTATCTGCAAACCATGCGGCGTGGCATGCACCGCACGCAGCACACCGATTTCACGCAGTGAAAGCACTGGTATTTCCGGATCGTAGACCGATTCGAGCAAATGCCAGATATTGAAATGTGCATCATCAGCACCAGGCATCTGCAGCGGAACGTCAGGCAAAGTCTCAGCCATACCCGCTGATGCGGCAACAGTATTCACCACGCGGCACCGGGGTGCTGCCTGGCCAGACTTTGCATCTCTGCCAGTAAATAAGACATGTGCTCGGAATGGATACCGCAACTGCCGTGTGGGATGAAACCGCCGTCTGGCGGCATTTGCAAAGCGGCTTGTGCCAACAAGTCACCGACCATGTTTTGCCATGCGGCCTGCAAAGCTTGCGTGTGGTTGAGAAAAACTTGAACTGGCGTCTTTGCGCTCCAGAATTCCTGCGTGTAAGGCATCAAAAAATTCACCGCAGCCTGCGCCCTGGCGTGCGATTCGTCAGTGCCGCCGCCAAAGCGCAACAGCCAGTCGGCGGCGTGCTGCCAGTGGTAGCGGACTTCTTTCAAAGATTTCACAGCGATGGCGGCGAGTTGTGCATCCGCATGGCCTTGCAACTGCTCCCACACCAGCAGCATATAGGCGCTGAATAAACCATTGCGGGTGATGGTGACCGCATAGTCGCGTCCGGTGAGTGCAGACGGCGCCAGTGCGGTGGTGTGAGGTAACTCCAGCAAAGTGAAGTTCAGAAAATGCTGCTGATCGCGGAAATAGGCAAGACTGTCTTCGGTGCTGCCGTCGTCACGCAGTTGCGCCACATGCTGGTAAAGCAATCTGGCCTGACCGATCAGATCAAGCGCGTTGTTGGCCAGCGCCAGGTCTTCTTCCAGGATCGGGCCGTGGCCGCAGCACTCGGCATTGCGCTGCCCCAGTATGAGTGCGTTGTCGGCCAGATGCAGGACAAACTCGGGCAGGCTGTTCACATGTGCCCCACTTCATCCGGTATGACGAAAAATGTGGGATGCCGGTAGACCTTGTCTTTGGCGGGTTCAAACATCGTGTCCTTGTCACCGGGGTCGCTGGCGGTGATAGCGGCTGAAGGAATGACCCAGATGCTCACGCCTTCCTGTCGACGCGTGTAGACATCGCGAGCCATGCGCAAAGCCTGTGGCGCATCGGCTGCGTGCAGGCTGCCGCAATGCTTGTGCTCAATACCTTGTTTGCTGCGCACAAACACTTCCCACAAAGGCCATTCCTGTTGCAAAGCGGCTGATGTGCTCATGCGGCCTCCTGCTGTTGTCGCTGTTGCTGTTTGCGCGCATAGGCCAGCGCGGCATCGCGCACCCACCGGCCGTCTTCGTGGGCCTTGACGCGGGTCGCAAGGCGTTCCTTGTTGCAAGGGCCGTTGCCGTTGACCGTGGCCCAGAATTCGTCCCAGTCAATCTGTCCATAGTCATGATGACCGCGCTCTTCGTTCCATTTCAAATCCGGGTCAGGCAAGGTGACGCCGAGTACGGCTGCCTGCGGCACCGTGGCATCGACAAATTTCTGCCGCGAGTCGTCATTGCTGACGCGTTTGATGCCCCAGCGCTTGCCCTGGGTGCTGTTGATGCTGTCGGCATCGGGCGGGCCGAACATGGCCAGGCATTTCCACCACCAGCGGTTGACCGCATCCTGCACCATGGCCTGTTGCTCTGCGTTGCCTTGCATCATCACCACCAAAGACTCAAAGCCCTGGCGCTGGTGAAAAGATTCTTCCTTGCAGATGCGCACCATGGCACGGGCATACGGCCCGTAGCTGCAACGGCACAAGGGGATCTGGTTCATGATGGCCGCGCCGTCTACCAGCCAGCCGATCACACCCACATCGGCCCAGGTGAGCGTGGGGTAGTTGAAGATGGAACTGTATTTGGCGCGCCCAGTGTGCAACGCGTCCAGCATCTGGTCCCGACTGGTGCCCAGGGTTTCCGCCGCGCTGTACAAATACAAGCCGTGTCCGCCCTCGTCCTGCACCTTGGCGATCAATATTGCTTTGCGCTTCAAACTGGGCGCCCTGCTGATCCAGTTGCCCTCGGGCAGCATACCGACGATTTCGCTGTGTGCGTGCTGGCTGATCTGACGCACCAGGGTTTTTCGGTAAGCCTTGGGCATCCAGTCCTTGGGCTCGATCTTGCCGTCCGCATCAATCACTTCGTCAAAACGCGATTGGGCCCGGGCCAACACTTGCTGCTCATGCACCGACAACACCGGCTTGATATCTCGGTTGGCAGCCGGGGCAGCCGGGGCATCGGGCACATTGAAAGACTGTGTGTACATGGATTCACCTTTGGGTTGGTGCAGATATGATAACTGATACAAAAAATAAGTCAATTTTCAATTTATTTGTATCATTTCATGCGAAGATAAGCAACCGCGCAAACCTGAAAAATCCATGACCGAGTTGACCGACAAACGATTACAACGCTTTCGACGCCAAGACCGAATGCAAGCCGGTTCACTCATCATTTCCCTGTTCGGCGACGCCATTTACCCGCGCGGCGGAGCCATCTGGCTCGGGTGTCTGATCCGCTTGCTGGCGCCTCTGGATATCAACGAACGCCTGATACGCACTGCTATTTACCGTCTGGTCAAAGAAGACTGGCTGCTCACACACTCGCACGGCAGACGCACGGACTACGCTTTGAGCGCCAGCGGCAACAGCCGCATTGAAGAGGCCTCCAAAGCCATCTACGCCGCGCAATCTCCTCCATGGGATGAACGCTGGCGATTGCTGATGCTCACGGCATCACTGCCCAACAAAGACGAGTTGTTATTGCGCAAAGCTTTGATCTGGCAGGGTTTCGGTGAATGGCAAAGCCAGGTGTTTGTCCACCCCGGCGCGGATTTGCAGGTCGCCATGGCCTTGCTCAAACGCGAGGGGCTGGGTTATGTGCAAAAACACCTGTGGCCGCTGCTGGCCGACAGTCTGGCAGTCAACGCAAGCGTATCAGACAGACAAGTCGTGTCACAGGCATGGGACCTAGCCCAACTGGCCAACAGTTACCGCCAGTTTGTCAAAACCTACCAGCCCCTGACAGATGAATGGCCTGTCAAAAAAACAAGCACAGGTCATGTTCAAAACGAGAAGGCTTTTTTGCTGCGTCTGTTGCTGATTCACGATTACCGGCGACTGCTGTTGCGCGACCCCGCCCTGCCGCAAAAACTGTTGCCCGACGACTGGCCCGGACAGACTGCCCGCACGGTTTGCTCGGAGTTATATACAGGGCTGTCTGTCCCCAGCGAGACATACCTGGACACACAGATGCAAATTGCGGACGGTAGTTTGACCGTCGGCCTGAGTTTGCTCCAAAATCGCTTTGGAATATGTTGATAATCAGAAGGTCGAAAATCCTTTTACAGACAATAAGCCGAAACTGCTTGTTGCAAGAAAAAGAAAGTCAGTGATGTCGTTCAATGTTGTAGGTATGGCGCTCAAGCGCCCTTATACGTTTGTAGTGATGGCCTTGGTGCTGTTGATTCTGGGGCCACTGGCAGCCCTCAGAACTCCGACAGACATCTTTCCCGAAATCCGCATACCTGTGATCGCGGTGGCCTGGGCCTATACCGGACTGCCGCCGGATCAGATGGCCGGTCGCATGACCACTTTGTTTCAGCGCGTCCTGACCACCACAGTGAA
>SHXP01000084.1 GCA_009693225.1 Limnohabitans sp.
CTTTGATGCCCTTTTTATGCAACCGAACGACTTGCTTGCGCCTTTCGTGCAGTTGCTCCAGTGTTTGATATCTTGCGTCTTCTTTGTCCATGAGCAATACATGGGAGCGCTCACCAGAAATTCAAGACTTCATCGGGCCGAATCTATAAGCCGTGACATACCCCATCTGTGCAGGCAACCACAAGACAATCTGCGGAAACAGCGTCATCGCCACCAGCAGCCCCAGCAGCATCAGCAGAAACAACCAGCCCTCGCGCACCATGGCCATGATGGGAATGCCGGTCAGCGCCCTGGTCACAAACAGCAGCATGCCGAACGGCGGGTGTATCAGCCCGATCATCATGTTCAGCACCACCAGCACACCGAAATGCACCTTGTCTATGCCCAGCAGACCGACAGCCGGCAATAGCATGGGCACAAACACCAGCAGCAGCACCGACACATCCAGAAAACACCCGAGCACTAAAAACAGCGCGTTGACCATGAACAAAAATGCCACCGGTTGCAAATGCTGTTGCTCCACCCACAGCGCCAGAGCCTGAGGCACGCCTTCGGCCGTGAACGCGTACTGCAACATGAACGATCCAGCGAGGATGATGGTGATGACGGCACTTGATCGCGCCGAATCGATCACCACCTCCCAGAACGCACGCAAACTCAGCGCCTTGAACACCCAGGCCGACAGCACCAGCGCGTGCAAGGCCGCCACCGCTGCGGCCTCGGTGGGTGTGAACACGCCCGAGTAAATACCGCCCAGCAAGACCAGCGGCAGCGACAGCGGCGCCGCACCGCGCCACGCAATGCCTGCCCATTCGCTGCGCGGTATGGGCTCGTCGCGCGGCATATTGCGTTGTGTGGCGATGATGTGCACCGTCAGCATCATCAACAGCGTCATCAACACGCCGGGCAGCACTCCGCCCAGAAACAAAGCGCCCACCGACGAGCCCGACACCAGCGCGTAAATCACCATGGGAATAGACGGCGGGATCATCGGCCCCAGCGTTGCGCTGGCCACCACCACCGCGCCGGCAAAGCCGGGTGTGTATTCAGGCTTCTTCAGCATTTGCCGTATGGTCACCAGACCGGGTCCGGCCGCGTCCGCCAGTGCGCTGCCGCTCATGCCCGAGAAGACCACGCTCACCAGTATGTCGACCTGCGCCAGGCCGCCGCGCATGCGCCCGACCAGGATGCGGCAGAAATCAAATATGCGTTCACTCACCGTGCCGGCGTTCATCAGATTGGCGGCGAACACAAACAGCGGCACTGCCAGCAGCACATAACTGTTGTACAAACCCTGGCCCACTTGCTCTATCACCAGCGCCATGTCCTGGCCCTTGACCGCCAGATACGCCGCACCCGACATCCACATGGCCAAACCGATCGGTAAGCCCAGCAACATGCCGACGACCACCACCGCTATCAAGGTCAACAAAGCCAGCGTCATAAGCCTGCTTTTACGGCATGCACCATGCGCCACATGCCGCGCAACACCAGCATGACCAGCAACACTAGCAAGGGTAAAAACACCCAGAACAAGGGCAGGCCAAGCACGGCAGTCGCTTCGCGCTGCATGAACAGCAAATAGTCCCAGCTCGCGGGCAAGGCTTGCAGGGCCAGACCGCCTAACAGCACGTGCCCCAGTGTTTGCAGCCACAAGCGCGGTTTATCAGCAAGCCGTGCGCTGAGTATGTCTAGCGACACATGCGAAGCCGCAGGGACCATGAAGGCACAGGCCCAGAAGATGGTCCAGATGTACAACACCACCGCCAGTTCATCGGTCCAGGGCAGCGGCTGATTGAACAAAAAACGCGCCCCTATTTGCAGGATGAACACCGCGAACAAGGCCAGAAACAATGCACCGCCAATATGGTCCAGCCAACGCTTGAATGTTTGCATCTGTCAGTGCACCGCTTGTATGCGTTCGAGCAAACCGGGCGGCCAGCTTTTGCCTATGTCTGAGGCTTTGTAACTGTTGTTCACCTGCTGGCGGAACACGGCCAGGTCCGGGGTGTTGATGCTCAAGCCTTGCTGTTTCAGAAAATCCAGTATTTGCGTTTCTTCCTGCAGGCGGTTGTCGTTGTTGTAGCGCGCGGCGGCTTGTGCGGCCTGTTGCACTTTGGTTTGTTGCGCCGGTTTCAGGCCGTCCCAGGTTTTCTGGCTGATGGCGATGAACAGCGCATCGACCAGATGCCCGGTCAGTACCACTTGCCGGCTGACCTCGTAAAAACGCGCGGCACGCACCGTGGGCAGCGGGTTGTCCTGGGCGTCTATGGTGCCGGTTTTCAGACCCATGTACACCTCGCCGAAAGACAAGGGGGTAGCGGTGGCACCGAGCGACTCGCCCAGAAACAACCATTCTTTGGCGGCCGGCATGCGCAGCTTGATGCCTTTGAGGTCGGCAGGTGTTTTGACGTTGCGCGGCTCACGCAGCACCAACTGGCGTGTACCCAGGTAAGCGGTGGCCAGCACTTTGATGCCCATGCGTTCTGACACTTGCTTGAAGCCTTGTTCGCCGATGGGACCGTTGAACACTTTTTGCTGATGGGGTACATCGCGCAGCACATAACCGGCGGTGAACACCGAGAAGTACGGCACCTGGCGTGACAGATCAGCCGCGGACACGGTGCTGAGCTCCAGGTTGCCGCGTGCCATGGCGGCCGGTTCGGCGGCCTGCTTGAACAGGCTGCTGTTGAGGTAAATCTGCACATCGAACTCGCCGGGCGCGGCGCTGTCCAGGTTTTCCTTGAACACGGTCCACATTCTGGCGTGCCAGTCCTGCGGCACGGCCGGGGTCGAGATGCGCAAAACCGTTTTGTTTTGCGCCAAAGCGCTCTGAGGCAAGGCGGCGGCGAGCAGGCCGCAGAGCAGGGCGGCGGTGGCGAGGCGAAGGAAAAATGCATTCATGGGTAGATTCTGACATTGACGCGGCGCGGGCCCGGTCCTCTGTTAATATGAAGCCGTGAAAACTTTGCGTTATTTCATCACCTGCCTGTTGGCTGTCAGCTTGCCCCTGCAAGCCTTGGCGGCGTTGCTGCCTGCGACTTGTCGCCATAGCAGTGCTGATTTGTCGGCGCATGCCGACCCGGTCATGCCGCAGCCCACAGCGAATCACCCGCACGGGCCAGCAGATATGCATTCGCACACGCAAGCGATGACCCGGGCTACGCCTCAACAGCATAGCGATACGCCGCACAAACACAGCCATCAACACGGCGACAAGCACCGCCACATCCCCGTCGCCGCGGATTCACACGAGAACATGCACACACCGGTCCTGGTTGATGCGACGCTGACTGCTGCGCATTCTGAGCAACACGCGGCAGCGCACGACAACTGTTGCCACCACGGTGTCTCCTGTTGCGCTGGAGCCGCCATGTTGCCTTTCTTGCCCGGCCTGAACCCGCCGCTGCTGTCTCAATCCCGGTCGGTATGGGACGTTCCTGTGCTATTGCCTGTACCGCCCCGCACATTTGACCATCCCCCTAAACCTGTAGCTGCCTGAACGCTGCTGCCTTTGACGGCAGACACCGCGTCTTGTGTGGCGGGTTGAATCTGTGTCAGCCTGCTGTTTGTATGGATCAGCAACGGGGTATGCATGTATTTATTTTGTTCATTACGCCGGCGTGCGACGGCAATGGCCGCTGTGCTTGCCTGTGTCAGCGCTTGCGTCAGTTACGACCTGCAACAAGGCCTGGAACGCAGCGCACAAGACACGGCCTCGTTCAGCGGCGACAGTTTGTCGCTGGCCGTCACTGATGCGCAACGCCGGCAACGCGCCTTGTTGACCCGGCAGCTGCTGTCAGCGCCTGTCGGGCAAAAGCAGGCAGTGGATTTGCTTTTGGTACACAGTTCTGCATTTCAAGGCCTGTTGGCGCAACACTGGGCACAGGCCTCGGCGGCAGCGCAATCCGGGCGCATCAGCAACCCGACACTCGCCATAGAGCGCATCGTCACCGGCAGCGAGACCGAGTTGAACGGATTGCTGACATTCGGTTTGCTGGATGTTCTGACTTTGCCGCAACGCACCGACCTGGCGCGCTTGAAGCTCGTGCAAGCGCAAATCCGTTTGAGCGCCAAGGTGGTCGATCAGGTCACGCTGGTGCGACAGGCCTGGGTACGTGCCGTGGCGGCCAATGCCTCATGGCATTACGCACAAAGGGTGGCCGACGCGGCACAGGCCGGCGACGAATTGGCGGCGCGCATGCAAGCGGCGGGTAATTTCAATGCCCTGACCCGCAGAAGGCACCGGTTGTTTCATTTGCAGGCGCAAATGCAACTGACGGCTACTCAGCAGTTGAAGCTGTCACGCACTGAAGAACTGATCAGGTTGCTGGGGCTTGATACGGCACAGGCAGCACAATTACAGCTGCCGGACAGATTGCCTGACCTGCCCCTGCAAGCCCTGGAAATTCAAGCAGCAGCCGCGCAAGCATTGGAACAACGCCTGGACATACGCATGGCCAGGGCCGGGTTGGAGACCGCAGCGCGGGCGCAAGGATTGACCGGCATCACCAGCCGCCTGGATGTGGAAATGACTGCGACTGCCGGTACGGTCAACAGCAGCGGCAGTACCACCCGACGCAGCGGCGCAGAAATCAGCGTCAAACTGCCCTTGTTTGATGCAGGCGATATGCAGCGCACGCAAATGAATGCGCAAACCCTGGCAGCGGCCAACCGCTTGCAGGCCACAGCGCTTCAAGCGGCTTCCGGCTTGCGTGAAACACACGCGGCCTACCTAAGTGCTTTGGACATTGCGCGTCAATTCAAGGACGAGTTATTGCCCTTGCGCCAGCGCATCGCCGATGAAAACCTGTTGCTCTACAACGCCATGCAAATCGGTGTGTTTGATCTGCTGGCAGACGCTACTGAACAAAACGCCACCGTGTCAGCGGCCATAGAAGCGCAGCAGCAGTTCTGGCTGAGCGAAGCAGCACTGCAATCCAGCCTCATAGGCAGGCCCTTGTCATTCAGTTTGTCTGTCAGCAGCAGCGCTGCAACCCATTAAGGAACACATCGTATGTCAAGCAGAAGAGATTTTTTCAAATGGGCGGGTGTGGCCGGTTCGGTGTCTGCCGCTGCCGTCAACCGTCATGCATTGGCTGCCATACCCGAGCCGCACAGCCAGACCAGTGCGGCCACCATGCCTGGCTTGCCGGCTGAGGCTGCGCATTACCAGACGGTGGTCACGTTGAACGGCTGGACCTTGCCCTGGCGCATGAAAGACGGCTTCAAGGAATTCCACCTAGTGGCAGAACCCGTGGTGCGTGAAATTGCACCCGGTATGAAAGCACGTTTATGGGGTTACAACGGGCAAAGCCCGGGGCCGACGATTGAAGTGGTCGAAGGTGATCGGGTACGCATATTTGTGACCAACAAATTGCCCGAACACACCAGTGTGCACTGGCACGGACAGCGCTTGCCCAATGGCATGGACGGTGTCACCGGTCTCACCCAAAAAGGCATAGATCCTGGCAAAACTTTTGTGTATGAATTTGTCGCGCGCCGGGCAGGCACGTTCATGTACCACCCGCATGCCGATGAGATGACGCAAATGGCCATGGGCATGATGGGCATGTGGATCACGCACCAGCGTCAGCCTGATCCGCTGATCAGCGAGGTTCAGCGCGACTTCTGTTTTTTGATGAACGCGTATGACATAGAACCGGGCAGCTTCACGCCCAACATCATGACCATGACCGATTTCAATTTGTGGACCTGGAACAGCCGTGCATTTCCGGGCATAGACAGTCTGAATGTGCGCTTGAATGACAAGGTTCGCATACGCATAGGCAACCTGACCATGACCAACCACCCCATCCATTTGCACGGGCACGAGTTTCAGGTGACAGGCACCGATGGCGGTGCGATTCCTCTGAACGCGCGCTGGAGCGAAGTGACTACCGATATTGCGGTCGGGCAGATGCGGCAGATCGAATTTGTTGCCGATGAAGAAGGCGACTGGGCCTTTCATTGCCATAAAAGCCACCACACCATGAACGCCATGGGGCACAAGCTGCCGACCATGATCGGCGTGGAACAAGCGGACCTGGCTAAAAAAATCAACCGCCTGATCCCGGACTACATGAGCATGGGCCAGCACGGCATGGGCGAGATGGCAGAAATGGAAATGCCGATGCCGGACAACACCTTGCCTATGATGACCGGGCAGGGACCGTTCGGCGGTGTGGGCATGGGCGGTATGTTCAGCGTGTTGAAAGTGCGGCGGGACCAAGCGCCCGGCGATTACCGCGACCCGGGTTGGTACACACACCCGCCCGGGACGGTCGCCGCTGAATACAAGGGGGAAGTCGCTGCACCGGTGCATTCAGCTGATAGCGTGTCTGCACAAACTGCTGGTATTGAAATACAAGTTCGCAAGCCTGCCTGTGGACACAGTGGACATTGATGACCGGCTGGTGATAGGCTTGGTTCAGAAGCGATATTACATAGAGCCATCAAACGGGTTTGACCCAGTTTTTACACGGAGATACACATGAAAGTACGCACACAATTATTGACCTCTGCCCTGTGTCTGACTAGCGCCCTTGCGATGGCACACAGCGACGGCATGGATGACGAAAACTTCAGACAACCGGGTAATCCTCTGGAGATCAACCGCACTGTCAAAGTCGAGATGCTCGACAGCATGCGTTTCTCGCCCGGCAAACTGCAAGTGAAAAATGGTGACACGGTTTTGTTTGTCATACACAACGCCGGCGCGTTAAAGCACGAGTTTGTGCTTGGCACCGGCAAAGCATTGAAGGCACACAATGAATTCATGAAACAAAACCCTGACATGGAGCACGACGACGACAGCATGGTCAGCGTGGCGCCCGGCGACACCGCTGAAATCATCTGGAAGTTCAGCCGCAGCGGCCTGCTGCATTTCGCCTGTTTGCAACCTGGACATTACGCCGCCGGTATGAAAGGCAGCGTGTCAGTCAGCGCTCCGGCCGGTAAGCGCCCGGCCGGCAAGCATTGATGTATCACTGCGACAGAAAGTTTCTCATGAATTTCCTGCAAAAATTACCCCCCTCATCCGTGCTGATACTGCTCTGCTGCATCGCACTGCCCGCGCTGGCTGATACAGGTAAATTCATGGCCGAGGGCGTGGTGCGCAAACTCGACCCGGAAAACCGCAAAATAACTATCAAGCACGGCGACATCAAAAACCTGCAGATGCTCGGCATGACCATGGTGTTTCGCCTTCAGGAAACAGTGAATATCGACAAATTGCTAACCGGTGACAAAGTACTGTTCCATGCGGAAAAAATCGACGGGGCTTTTGTCATCACGGATTTGCAAGGGTCTCCCTGAAGGGCGGTCATGCAAATGCTGATGCGTTCTTAAAATGCCATTGTCCATGATTGAACCAAACCCGCCATGACTGCTGCCGCAACCGACATGATTCCGCTTTTTCCCTTGTCACACGGGGTGTTTCCTGATGGTATGTTGCAGTTGCAGATATTTGAAGTGCGTTATCTGGACCTGATCAAGCGCTGTCATCGCGAACAAAAACCTTTTGGCGTCACCTGGTTAAAGCAGGGCAGCGAGGTGCAGGTCCCGGGCGAGCAACCGCTGATGCACACACACGGTTGCATGGCGCATATCCGTGAGTTTGAACAGGTTCAACCCGCCTTGCTGCGCATTCTGTGTCAGGGAGGTATGCGCTTTGAGTTGCACGGGGTCAAGCGAGGCCCTTACGGCGTGTGGCAGGGCAGTGTGACTTACCTGCCGCAGGACCCGGCGGTCGACATACCGCCGGATTGGCAGTTGCACTCAGACCGCTTGGGCAAATGGATACGCACCGCGCAGCAGCAGGGTTTGCAGAGCAGATTGCCTTTGTTTACGCCTTACCAACTGGACGAATGCGGTTGGGTGGCAAACCGCTTTGCCGAGGTCCTCCCCATGGAGCCCGGGCAGAAACTGCAACTCATGACCGAGTCCGACCCGGTCAAACGCATGGCCGCAGTGGTTGGTTTTTTGTCAGAAGAAGAGGGCTGAACCCGCCGCGTTCGCAGACCGGGTCCTGCCGGGCAGTTGCATCAGAGTTGGAAATAGCCGCGTCTTTCCCATTGCCGCTGTTTGTTGTTGTTCCAGTAGTCCATGAAAGCGTCGCGGTCGCTGTTGAACATGACTTTTTGAAACTGCTCGGTGATTTTCAGGCAACTGTTCATGTCCTGGCCGCCCAGGCTGCCTTGCATGAACGAGGTGTCGCCATCCAAGTAGTACTTTTCCAGGTCGGTACTGGGTATATCGCTGACACACAAAGCGGTCAAAAGTAAAAAGGCACTCAACATCGCAGCCTACTGGCGTGTTCATGACTTATCAAGCGGGTTTTTCATCAGTTTTTTGCCTGTCAAATCGTTGTCTTTCAAAGATTTGCCGAAGGACGGTGAGGCCATGGAATACCTGCCGGTAACGAACAGGAATCCGATGACTGCCAATAAAACCAGAATAATCACACTTGGCTTGCTCATCCATGTCTAGCGGATTCAAGCACGAAGTGCAACACGGGATAACGATTGATGAAAGACCTCTGCGGGCGTTTTAAACCCCAATCGTTTGCGGGGGCGGTTATTCAACCGATCTTCGATCATTTTAATTTCCCAGTCATTGATGTCTTTCATCGGGCGCTTCTTGGGCACATATTGGCGCAGCAAGCCATTGAAATTCTCGTTAGT
>SHXP01000085.1 GCA_009693225.1 Limnohabitans sp.
GAAAAAGCCACCCGCAGGTGGCTTTCGGCAATCAGTCTCAGTAAACCAATGATTACTTGGCTTTTTTGTGCGATTTCTTTTTGCCCTTTTTCTTGGCCATGATCAGGTGATCGGTGTCAAAGGACGCTGCGGACACACTGCCGGCGTGGTGCGTGCGTTTTTATGCAGGGCGATCATCATGACAAGGCTCCCGGGTGGACTGCTGTGGTGACGCAAAGATTGTCTATCAACTGCCGCATGACCTCTCTGGCCATGAAGAGCGGAAACCGTTTTGAGTCAATGCAATCATCCGGGATGCGACAATTAACAAGCAATTGAAGGGCGGCTCAGTCACGGTCCAGCGATGCGCCGAGTTCCACTGAACGTTGCTGTGCCGACTGCATAGCCACCGCTATGAGCTCTGCCAGCTTGTCGGCCTGCATGCGGGTGATGGCGGCATAGGTGGTACCGCCTTTGGAGGTGACACGTTCGCGCAACACTGCCGGCGATTCGCAGCTGCTGCGCGCCAGCTCACCGGCCCCCGTGAAAGTGCCCACCGCGAGTTGATGCGCCTGTGCGGCGCTCAGACCCATGCCGATACCGGCGCGGACCATGGCTTCGATGAAATAAAACACATAGGCCGGACCGGAGCCCGACAAGGCGGTGACCGCGTCCAGCAGATCCTCGCTGTCCACCCAGACCGATTGGCCGACAGCCTCCAGCAGCGCCTGCACTTGATCCCGTTCTTGCTGCGTCACCCCGGTGCGGGCAAACAAGCCGGTCTGGCCCAGACCAACCAGCACCGGGGTATTTGGCATGGCGCGTACCACGCGCTGCGTCGCCAGCCAGCGGGCAATGCTGTCGCTGCGTACGCCGGCGGCCACGCTCAGATGCAAGGCCTGCGTAAACAAGCCGTGCAATGGCTGCGCCACTTCCTTGAAAACCTGGGGTTTGACCGCCCAGACCACCAGCTGAGATGCAGTCAAATCAGGCCCGGCGTGTTCGTGGCAGCCCACCCCCAGCGTGTCTTGCAAATGCCGGCGGGTGGCTGCCAGCGGCTCGACCACTTGAATCTGGCCGGCAGGTATCCCTTGCTTGAGCCAGCCGGTGATCAAGGCCTGCGCCATATTGCCGCCGCCGATGATGCTCATGGGCAGAAGTGAAGTGGATGAGTCTGTCATGGTCACTACCGGTGCTCGGCGGACTGCCGCAGACCAGATTGTCGATCAAGCCGCGATGGTCTGACGTACCGCCCGCTCCCAGCCGGCCATCCGGGCGGCTGCTTCGTCGCGCGACATGCGCGGCTCAAACGTGCGATCGATCTTCCAGCGCGCTGCCAGCTCTTGCGGGCTCTGGTAGATACCGGCGCCCAATCCCGCCAGGTAAGCCGCGCCCAGTGCGGTGGTTTCAATGACTGCCGGTCTGAGCACAGGAATGCCCAGCAGATCGGCCTGGAACTGCATCAGCAAGTCATTGACGCAGGCGCCGCCGTCAACACGCAATTCGTTGACGGATTGCCCCGAATCACGGTTCATGGCGTGCAGCAAGACCGTGCTCTGAAAAGCAATGCTCTCGAGGGCGGCCCTGGCGATGTGCGCCATCGTGGTGCCGCGCGACAAGCCGACGATGGTGCCGCGTGCATCCGCCTGCCAATAAGGCGCGCCCAGGCCGGTGAACGCGGGCACCAGTACCACGCCGGCGGTGTCGTTCACCGAGGCGGCCAGTTGCTGCACGTCGGCGCTGTGATCAAAAGCGCGCAAACCGTCGCGCAACCATTGCACCACCGCCCCGCCGATGAACACGCTTCCCTCCAGCGCGTAAGACGGCTTTTGGTCAGGCTGCGCTGCACGGGTGCTGATCAAACAGTTGTGGCTGTTTGTCGCTGCGGTGCCGGTGTGCATCAGCATGAAGCAGCCGGTGCCGTACGTGTTTTTCACCTGACCCGGGTTGAAGCAGGCTTGTCCGAACAAGGCGCTTTGCTGGTCGCCGGCAATGCCGCAAATCGGCAGCGAAGCCCCCAGCAAACCGGACCGAGTGCGCCCGAAGTCAGCGGCCGAGGGCAAGACACGGGGCAGCAGCGTGTCTGGTATGTGAAATAGGTTCAGCAATTCGCTGTCCCACTGGTTCGTGTGAATGTTGAACAACATGGTGCGCGAGGCATTGCTGACGTCGGTGGCGTGCACCTCGCCGCCGCTGAGCTGCCACAGCAGCCAGCTGTCGACAGTGCCGAAAGCCAGTTTGCCGCGTTCCGCCATGGCGCGTGCGCCGGGCACATGGTCGAGCAGCCATTGCAGCTTGGTGGCGGAAAAATAGGCATCAAGCAGCAAGCCGGTCTTTTCCTGCACCATGGCCGTGGCACCTGCCGCGCGCAAAAGTTTGCAGGCAGGCTCGGTACGCCGGTCCTGCCAGACGATGGCGTTGTGCAGCGCGAGGCCGTTGTCGCGCCGCCAAAGCACGGTGGTTTCGCGCTGGTTGGTGATGCCTACACCGGCAATGTCTGCTTCTGCAATGCCTGCCTGGACCAGGGCTTGACGGGCGGTGGCCAGTTGACCGGCCCATATTTCCTGCGGATCGTGTTCCACCCAGCCGGGCTGCGGGTATATCTGCGTCAGCTCTTGTTGCGCGCTGGCGACAATGCGGCCGTCCTCGTTGAACACCAGGCTGCGCGAACTTGAAGTGCCCTGGTCCATGGCTAGCAAATACTTCATAAATACTCTTTTCAGTGCAGACACAAGAAAAGCTTCGAAAGTTTTTCAAAGCGGTTTCAAACTATGCCATAATCATAGGCTCTGCTTTTCGAAAGGCAGGGAATCACGCCCAAACAAATGCAAGGCAAATGGTTTGCACTGCAGATGACGGGCCCAAGACTGATCGGGTATGTATAGCCTATTGTGGGCTGGTCAGATCCGGTACAAGTTGGGAAACAGAAATGATCCAAACAGAATCCAGATTAGAGGTTGCCGACAACACCGGTGCGAAGTCCGTTTTGTGCATCAAGGTCCTTGGCGGTTCCAAGCGTCGTTATGCCAGCGTGGGCGACATCATCAAAGTAAGCATCAAGGAAGCTGCGCCGCGTGGACGCGTCAAAAAAGGCGAAATCTACAGCGCAGTGGTGGTCCGTACCGCCAAGGGCATCCGCCGCAGTGACGGCTCGCTGGTCAAATTCGACAGCAATGCCGCCGTGCTGCTCAACGCCAAACTCGAGCCCATAGGCACGCGTATCTTCGGGCCGGTCACGCGCGAGCTGCGTACCGAGCGCTTCATGAAGATCGTTTCCCTCGCCCCCGAAGTTCTCTGAGGACCCGACCATGAACAAATTACGCAAAGGCGATGAAGTCATCGTCATCACAGGTCGCGACAAAGGCAAGCGCGGAAAGATTGCCATGCGCCAGGACGATTCGCACCTGCTAGTCGAAGGCATCAACCTGGTGAAAAAACACACCAAGCCCAATCCCATGGCGGGCACCACCGGCGGCATTGTTGAAAAAACCATGCCTATCCACCAGTCCAATGTCGCCATCTACAACGCCACCACCGGCAAAGCCGATCGCGTGGTCACCAAGATCAATTCCGACGGCTCGAAGGTTCGCATATTCAAGTCCAGCGGCGACGTTATCAAGGTTGCATGAACATGGCCCGACTCCAACAACACTATCGCGAAAAGGCGGTCCCTGAGTTGACTGCCAAGTTCGGCTACAAATCCCCCATGGAAGTGCCGCGCCTGACCAAGATCACCCTCAACATGGGCGTGTCTGAAGCTGTGGCCGATAAAAAGGTCATGGAACACGCCGTCGGCGACCTGTCCAAGATTGCCGGCCAGAAACCCGTGGTCACCAAGGCCCGCAAGGCCATCGCCGGTTTCAAGATCCGTGAGCAGCAGCCTATCGGCTGCATGGTTACCCTGCGCGGTGTGCGCATGTACGAATTCCTCGACCGTTTAGTCACTGTCGCGCTGCCTCGGGCGCGTGACTTCCGCGGCATTTCCGGCCGTGCTTTTGACGGTCGCGGCAACTACAACATCGGCGTGAAAGAGCAGATCATTTTCCCCGAGATCGAGTATGACAAGGTTGATGCCCTGCGCGGTCTCAACATCAGTATCACCACCACGGCCAAGACCGACGATGAGTGCAAGGCACTGCTCGCCGCTTTCCGTTTCCCGTTCAAGAACTGAGGTGCCCTGTGGCTAAAGTAGCTTTGATCGAGCGCGAGCTCAAGCGTGACAAACTGGTCGCCAAGTACGCGAAAAAACATGCGGAACTGAAAGCAATTTCAACCGACTTCAAGCGCGCCGTTGAAGAGCGTGCGGCTGCCCGGCTGGAGCTGCAAAAGCTGCCGCGCAGTGCCAATCCGACACGTCAGCGTAACCGCTGTGCCATCACCGGTCGCCCCCGTGGCACCTTCCGTCAATTTGGTTTGGGTCGCGCCAAGATCCGTGAGATGGCCTTCGCAGGCAATATTCCCGGCATCACCAAAGCCAGCTGGTAAGCAGGCAGGAGAAATTCAATATGAGCATGAGTGATCCCATTGCCGACCTGTTAACGCGTATCCGTAACGCGCAGATGGTGGCCAAGCCGACAGTGTCGGTGCCGTCATCCAAGGTCAAGCTGGCCATTGTCCAGGTCCTGAAAGACGAAGGCTATATCGACGGTTTCCGTGTCAAGACCGAAGACGGCAAGTCCGAACTCGAAATCTCTCTCAAGTACTACGCCGGTCGCCCTGTGATTGAGCGCATTGAGCGTGTTTCCCGACCCGGCCTGCGTGTCTATAAAGGACATGATGCCATTCCGCAGGTGATGAACGGTTTGGGCGTGGCGATTGTCACCACACCCAAAGGCGTCATGACCGATCGCAAGGCGCGCGCCACCGGCGTGGGCGGCGAAGTTCTTTGCTACGTGGCTTAAGGGAGAAACACGGATGTCCCGCGTTGCCAAAATGCCTGTCGCCATTCCTACCGGAGTGGAAGTGACCATGAACGAACAACACATCAGCGTCAAAGGCGCCGGTGGTCAGCTCTCTATTACCAACAATCCCCTGGTCAAAGTGGTTCGTCAGGGCGAAAGCATGACTTTCGACCCGGCCGACGAATCACGTGAAGCCAATGCCATGAGCGGCACTTTGCGCCAACTGGTCAACAACATGGTGGTCGGTGTCACCAAGGGCTTTGAGAAAAAGCTCAACCTGGTCGGTGTGGGCTATAAGGCCGCGGCACAAGGTGCCAAGCTGAACCTGGCTGTCGGTTATTCGCACCCTGTCAATATCGACATGCCCTCAGGCATCAAGGTCGAAACCCCGACGCCTACCGAGGTCATCATCAAGGGCGTTGACCGTCAACGTGTCGGTCAGATTGCCGCTGAAATTCGCGCTGTTCGTCCGCCCGAGCCTTACAAAGGTAAAGGCATCCGTTATTCGGACGAAAAGATCACGATCAAAGAGACCAAGAAGAAATAAGGAGCTGCATCATGCTAAGCAAAAAACAGCAGCGTCTGCGCCGTTCGCGCCAAACACGTATCCGTATCGCCACCCAGGGCGTCGCGCGTTTGATGGTCAACCGCACCAATTTGCATATCTATGCCAGCGTCATTTCCTGCGACGGCACCAAGGTCATTGCCATGGCCTCCACCGCCGAATCCGAAGTGCGTCAAGCCCTCGGTGCGGCCGGTAAGGGCGGTAATCAGGCGGCAGCTGAAGTCATCGGCAAGCGTATTGCTGAAAAGGCCAAGGCTGCCGGTGTGGAAAAAGTGGCTTTCGACCGTTCCGGCTTCGCCTACCACGGTCGCGTCAAAGCCCTGGCCAATGCCGCGCGTGAAGCCGGCTTGCAGTTCTAACCGACACGGATAACAACATGGCAAAAGTTCAAACAAAAATGCAAGACAACAGTCGTGACGACGGTCTGAAAGAAAAAATGATCGCGGTCAACCGCGTCACCAAAGTGGTCAAGGGCGGTCGTATTCTCGGCTTCGCTGCACTCACTGTGGTGGGCGATGGCGACGGCCGCGTCGGCATGGGCAAAGGCAAATCAAAGGAAGTGCCGGCGGCTGTGCAAAAGGCCATGGAAGAGGCCCATCGCAATATGCACAAAGTGTCTTTGAAAAACGGCACCATTCACCACAACGTCACCGGCCACCACGGCGCGGCCAATGTGCAAATGGCACCGGCCCCCAAGGGTACCGGCATCATTGCCGGCGGTCCGATGCGTGCAGTGTTCGAAGTCATGGGTATCACTGACATCGTGGCCAAAAGCCATGGCTCATCCAACCCTTACAACATGGTGCGTGCCACGTTGGATGCATTGATCAAATGCACCACCGCTTCCGAAGTGGCGGCCAAGCGTGGCAAGAGCGTCGAAGATCTCTTCGTCTAATCCGGGAGCAGCGACATGACCACATCTACTTCAACCGTCAAAGTGCAACTGGTGCGCAGCCCCATCGGCACTAAGGAATCCCACCGCGCCACCGTGCGCGGACTTGGTTTGCGCAAAATCGGCAGCACCAGCAAATTGCAGGACACACCTGCAGTACGCGGCATGATCAACAAGATCAGCTACCTGGTCAAAGTTATCTAAGGGCCACAGCCATGCAACTCAATGAAATCAAGCCCGCAGACGGCTCCCGTAAGAACCGCCGCCGTGTCGGCCGCGGCATCGGCTCAGGTCTGGGTAAAACCGCTGGTCGCGGTCACAAGGGTCAGAAGTCACGTTCCGGTGGCTACCACAAGGTCGGTTTCGAAGGCGGTCAAATGCCTTTGCAGCGTCGTTTGCCCAAGCGCGGCTTCAAGTCCCGCACATTGCGCTACAACGAAGAAGTCACGCTTGCATCGCTGCAGACACTGGAAGCCACCGATATCGACATGCTGACTTTGAAGACCGCCGGCCTTATCAGCCAGATGGCCAAAGTCGTCAAGGTCATCAAGACCGGTGAAATCACACACGCTGTCAAATTGAACGGCATCGGTGCTACTGCAGCTGCCAAGTCGGCGATCGAAGCCGCCGGTGGCACTGTCGCTTAAAACACTGACAAGGAAGAAACAATTGGCAACTGGCGCATCCATGGGTAAAGCAGACAAGTACGGTGACTTGCGTCGCCGGCTCGTTTTCCTGCTGCTCGCGCTGGTGGTCTACCGCATCGGCACACACATTCCTGTGCCCGGTATAGACCCCAACCAGTTGCAGCAACTCTTTAAAGGACAGCAGGGCGGCATCCTCAGTCTGTTCAATATGTTTTCTGGCGGTGCTTTGTCGCGCTTCAGTATTTTTGCGCTCGGCATCATGCCCTATATCTCTGCCTCCATCATCATGCAGCTGATGTCGTATGTCGTGCCCAGCATGGAAGCGCTGAAAAAAGAAGGCGAAGCCGGACGCCGCAAAATCACCCAATACACTCGTTACGGTACGCTAGGACTGGCCTTGTTCCAGTCGCTGGGCATCTCGGTGGCGCTGGAGTCGTCGGCCGGGCTGGTCGATGTCCCGGGTATCGGTTTTCGCATCACGGCCATGGTCTCATTGACCGCCGGCACCATGTTTCTGATGTGGCTGGGCGAGCAAATCACCGAACGCGGTCTGGGTAACGGCATCTCCATCATTATCTTTGCCGGCATTGCAGCCGGATTGCCCAATTCCATCGGCGGGCTGCTTGAACTGGTGCGCACCGGTGCCATGAGCATCATCGTTGCGCTGTTGATTGTCATTCTGGTGGCGGGTATCACGTATTTCGTGGTGTTCGTCGAGCGCGGACAACGAAAGATACTCGTCAATTACGCCCGCCGGCAGGTCGGCAACAAGGTCTACGGCGGACAGTCTTCGCATTTGCCCTTGAAACTGAACATGTCCGGGGTCATTCCGCCGATCTTTGCATCCTCCATTATTTTGCTGCCCTCAACCATCGTCAGCTGGTTCAGCGCCGGCTCCAGCCTGAACTGGCTCAAAGATATTTCCGCTGCCTTGTCACCCGGCCAGCCCTTGTATGTGATGCTGTACGCCGTGGCCATCATCTTTTTCTGCTTCTTCTATACTGCGCTGGTCTTCAACAGCCGCGAAACCGCAGACAACCTGAAGAAAAGCGGCGGCTTCATTCCCGGCATCCGTCCGGGCGACCAGACGGCCAAATTCATTGACAAGATCCTGCTGCGCCTGACGCTGGCCGGCGCCATCTACATCACATTTGTGTGTCTGGTTCCCGAGTTTCTGATCCTCAAGTACAACGTGCCGTTCTATTTCGGCGGCACCTCATTGCTGATTATTGTGGTGGTCACCATGGACTTCATGGCTCAGGTGCAAAACTACCTCATGAGTCAGCAATACGAATCTTTGTTGAGAAAGGCCAACTTCAAGATGGCTCCAGATGGCTGATTGGGCGCATGGCCAAGGACGACGTCATCCAGATGCAAGGGGAGGTCGTTGAAAACCTCCCCAATGCCACTTTCCGAGTCAAACTGGAAAACGGTCATGTGGTGCTCGGACACATTTCCGGCAAGATGCGAATGCACTACATCCGTATCCTGCCGGGAGACAAGGTGACAGTGGAGTTGACGCCCTATGATTTGAGCAGGGCCAGGATTGTGTTCCGCGCCAAGTAAGGCGTTGAGCGAAAGAGTTTGTTGGGACACGCAAGGTGCGTGTTCCGGGTTTTTAGGAGAATGAAATGAAAGTTTCGGCTTCGGTCAAAACAATTTGCCGCAACTGCAAGATCAT
>SHXP01000086.1 GCA_009693225.1 Limnohabitans sp.
CGCCTGAACGTCACCGGGAAATGCCTTATCCCGGCAGCTACCATGCCGCCACGCTGGCTTGTCGACCGGGGTTGTCGGTCCGTTTACGGGTCGCACACGGCGTATGTCATTGGCAGGACCGCCGCCTGGGCGCGCAACAACAGGATGTGGCCGCCATCGTCGGCGACTTTGTGCTCAAGCGCAGCGACGGCCTGTGGGCTTATCAGCTGGCGGTGGTAGTTGACGATGCGGCGCAAGGCATCACGCACGTGGTGCGCGGCGAGGATCTGGCCGACAAAACGCCCAGGCAAATCCTGCTGCAGCAAGCGCTGGGCGTGAACACGCCGTCCTACCTGCACACGCCCCTGGTGCTGGCGGCTGACGGCGAAAAACTGTCCAAGCAAAACGGCGCGCAAAGCCTGGATGTGGCGACGCCGCAAAAAGCCTTACAGGCCTTGCAGGCAGCCGCGCACGTCCTGGGATTACAAACCCCTGCGGTTGAAAACATCGCCTCGGCCTTGAGCACCTGGGTCAAGGCATGGCGTGAATGCATGACTGCACAGCCCGCAGGCAAGTGACGCATCCGCGCGCAGCACTGCCTTGAATTCCTCAGCGTCAGTGATGGCACGGGGCTGAACCGACGCAAACCGCAGATGCAGGGCGAAGGCACAATCGGCACATCTTTTTGACAACACGCCATGAATCACCAAGCTCCCGCGCACATTGCCCACCCGAAAACCATCAAAAGTTTTGTCACCCGCGCCGGGCGGACCACCAGCGGTCAGGCCAAGGCGCTGGCCGGTCTGGGGCCGCGTTTCGTGCTGCCTTTCGAGCAAAAAATATTTGAGCCTCAAGCTGCTTTCGGGCGCGCCGCCCCGCTGATACTGGAGATCGGTTTCGGCATGGGGGACGCCACGGCCCACATTGCCACCGTCAGGCCGCAAGACGATTTTTTATGTTGTGAGGTGCACGAACCCGGTGTCGGCGCCTTGCTCAAACGCATGGGCGAACTCGGCGTTGACAACATCCGCATCCTGCAACACGATGCGGTGGAAGTGATTGAACACATGTTGTCAGCAGAAAGTCTGGACGGGGTGCACATCTTTTTTCCCGATCCGTGGCACAAACTGCGTCACAACAAACGCCGGCTGATACAAACGCCATTTGTGCATGCCTTGCTCAAACGGCTCAAACCCGGCGGCTACATCCATTGCGCCACCGATTGGCAGCCTTATGCAGACCACATACTGAAAGTCATACAGGCTGAACCGGGACTGGTCAACGACAGGCGGCGTGCCGACGGCTTCAGCGAGCAACCAGCTTACCGCCCCATGACGAAGTTTGAAAACCGGGGATTAAAGCTCGGACATGGGGTCTGGGATCTGGTGTTCCGCCGTACGTAAATTCTGTGGCAAGCCCCTGGCATTGCAGACCCCGTCCGCTTGCCGGACGTCTTTCTTCACTTGAACATGGATCTGTCAAAACCTCTGCCTATGCACGACGGTGTGAGTGCATCGCGTGTGAGTTTGCCTGCCGGTCACTGGCCGACGGTGCTGGAATTTTTGTGTGAACGTTTTGCAGCCGTTGACAAAGAAGAATGGGTTTCACGCATCCTACAGGGCCATGTGCTTCACGGGGACGGCAGCGCAGTGACCCTGGATGAACCGTATCTGGCTTTTCAGGCTGTTTTTTATTACCGCCACCTGGCGCATGAAGCCACCCTGCCCGAAAACGCACAGGTGCTGTTTGAAGATGAATACCTGCTGGTCGCCGACAAACCGCACTTCATGCCGGTCACACCTGGCGGGCGCTATCTGCAAAGCTATCTGCTGGTGCAACTCAAGCGGCTGACCGCTTGCGAATCACTCACGCCGATTCACCGCATAAACCGCGAAACCGCAGGGCTGGTGGTGTTTTGCAAACGCGCTCAAGACCGCGACGCTTATCACGCATTGTTTCGCCGTCACCTGGTGCACAAGTGGTATGAGGCCGTGGCGGCTTTCGATCCTGATCTGAAGTTGCCGCTGGTGCACCGCAGCCGCCTGGTTGAAGCCGAGAAATTTTTTCTCTCGCACGAAGTACCCGGCGAACCCAACAGTGAAACGCGTGTGTCGCTGTTACAACGCACTGACGTTATGGCGCTCTACCAGTTGCAACCGCTCACCGGTCAACGCCATCAACTGCGCATACATATGATGAGCCTGGGTGTGCCGATTGCAGGCGATCAGCTTTACCCGCAACTACTGCGCGGCCCTGATGAAGCCGATGATTTCAGCCGGCCCATGCAATTGCTGGCACGCCGTATCGCTTTCAAAGACCCGGTCACAGGCGAGGAACGCGACTGGCAGAGTCTGCGTTCATTGCAGATCACCAAGGATCAGTGAAGCGCTCACGCCAGGCCTGCACCGGCAAGCCTTCACCATTCAGACGAATTACAAACGCTCGTTGACCCAGGCTTGTACGCCGGCCAGCGCCTTGTCCAGCCCTGCCGGGTTGGTGCCGCCGGCCATGGCCATGTCGGGCTTGCCGCCGCCCTTGCCGCCGACTTGCTGGGCGACAAAATTCACCAGGTCACCGGCCTTGACCTTGCTCAAGGTGTCGGCAGTCACACCGGCAGCGAGCTGCACTTTGTCGCCGTCCACGCTGGCCAGCACCACGACGGCAGTTTTCAATTTGTTTTTCAACTGGTCCAGCGTATCGCGCAAGGCTTTGGCATCGGCGCCGGGCAACAAGGCTGCCAGCAGTTTCACGCCTTTGACATCGATGGCTTGCGCCAGCAAATCGTCGCCTTGCGACGAAGCCAGTTTGCCTTTCAATGCGCCCATGTCTTTTTCCAGACCGCGCATTTGATCCAGCAATTGCGCCAGCCGCTGGTTCAACTCGGCCGGTGTGGCTTTAAGCGCGGCGCAGGCCTGGTTGACCGTGTCTTCCAGCGTTTGCACATAGGCCAGCGCGTGTTCGCCGGTGACGGCCTCGATACGGCGCACGCCTGCGGCCACACCGCTTTGCGCCACCACCTTGAACAAGCCGATGTCGCCGGTGCTGTGCACATGCGTGCCGCCGCACAACTCGCGGCTGCTTCCGATGTCGAGCACGCGCACGGTATCGCCATACTTCTCGCCGAACAACATCATGGCGCCGGTCTTTTGCGCGGCTTCAATGTCCATCACTCGCGCCTGTGTGTCGGTGTTGGCCAGAATTTCGGCGTTCACCTTGTGTTCTACATCACGGATCTGATCGTCGGTGATCGGACCGGTGTGGGCGAAGTCAAAGCGGGTGCACTCGTCATTCACCAGACTGCCTTTTTGCTGCACATGCGTGCCCAGCACCTCGCGCAGCGCCTTGTGCATCAAATGCGTGGCCGAGTGGTTGCGCACTGTGGCGGCACGCAGTTCGGTGTCGACCCGGGCTTCGACGCTGTCACCGACCTTCAGGCTGCCCTTGGCCAGCTGGCCGTAGTGGCCGAACACATCGGCCTTGATCTTGAGCGTGTCTTCCACAGCAAACACCGCGCCGCCGCCGCTGATGCTGCCCCGGTCACCGACCTGGCCGCCGCTCTCGGCGTAAAACGGCGTGCTGTCGAGGACCACCTCGCCTGCTTGCCCGGCTTGCATGTGCTGCACAGCCACGCCGTCCAAATACAAGACGGTGACCCTGGCTTCGGCGCTCAGGTGTTCATAGCCGACAAATGCATTGCCGGCGCCGCTGTACTCCCGCGCCCGGTCCATTTTGAATTTACTGGCGGCGCGGGCCTGGGATTTTTGTTTTTCCATCGACGCGTGGAAACCGGCTTCGTCAACTGAGACATGGCGTTCGCGACACACATCGTTGGTCAAGTCCAAAGGAAAGCCATAGGTGTCGTGCAATTTGAAGGCAACATTGCCAGGAAGAAGCTTTACACCGCCTGGCAAAGCGGCATCCAGGATCTGCATACCGTTTTCCAGCGTCTCATAAAACCGCTCCTCCTCGGTCTTCAACACCGCGGTGATTCGCTCCGCCTGCGCCGCCAGATTCGGGTAGGCCTCGCCCATGAGCGCGACTAGGTCGGGCACGAGTTTGTGGAAAAACGGTTTTTTCTGCCCCAGCTTGTAACCGTGGCGGATGGCGCGGCGGATGATGCGCCGCTGCACATAACCGCGACCTTCGTTGCCGGGTATGACGCCGTCGCTCACCAGAAACGAGGTGGCGCGGATGTGGTCGGCGATCACGCGCAACGAGTTGTTGTGCAAATCGGCGCAACCGGTTTCACGCGCTGCCGCCTTGATCAGCGCGTCAAACAAATCGATTTCGTAATTGCTGTGCACATGTTGCAGGATGGCGGCCAGGCGCTCCAGCCCCATGCCGGTGTCCACGCAGGGCGCGGGCAGTTTGTTCAGGCTGCCGTCGTGCTGCATTTCGAACTGCATGAACACATGGTTCCAGATTTCAATGAAACGGTCGCCGTCTTCGTCCGGGCTGCCGGGCGGGCCGCCGGGAATGTGCGCGCCGTGGTCGTAAAAAATCTCGGAGCACGGGCCGCAAGGGCCGGTATCGGCCATCATCCAGAAATTGTCCGAGGCGTATTTTTTGCCCTTGTTGTCGCCGATGCGCACAATGCGGTCGGCCGGCAATCCGATTTCTTTGTGCCAGATATCGTAAGCCTCGTCGTCATCGATATACACCGTTACCATGAGCCGCTCGGGCGGCAGTTTGTAGACCTGCGTCAGCAGCTCCCAACCCCATTTCAAGCTGTCGCGCTTGAAGTAATCGCCGAAACTCCAGTTGCCCAGCATCTCGAAAAAGGTGTGGTGGCGCGCGGTGTAGCCCACGTTTTCCAGGTCGTTGTGCTTGCCGCCGGCGCGCAAACAGGCCTGCACCGACGCGGCGCGCACATACGAGCGCTTGTCCTCACCCAGAAACACGTCCTTGAACTGCACCATGCCCGAGTTGGTGAACATCAGCGTCGGGTCGTTGCACGGCACCAGCGGGCTGGAGGCCACCACGGTATGTCCCTTAACAGCGAAGAAGTCCAGAAAGGTTTTGCGTATGTCGGCCACCGACAGTTTGGGCATAGAGGAGGTCGTTGGGTTCATGGTGATGGGGTCGTCGATAAGGCTGTACATCGGGGCAGGCAGCGCAGGGCCGGCCTGTGGCGCCATAGTTAAGCCGTTTGAAATCGAATTATAGGTTTTCACCCCCGGTCTCAAGGCCCGAACATCTGACACAGCGATGCGGCTGACGGAGTCCGCAACGCCCGGGGGCATAATTTCCGATTGCCGATCCCGGCCCGGAACCACAGAAAGTTGCCCCATGGACATGAAGACCTCCCCGCTTGCCTTGCTCAAAGACCCGTCTTTGCTGAAAACCGATGCGCTGATTAACGGCGAATGGGTCAAAGGCGGCAGCCGTTTTGATGTCTGCGACCCCAGCACCGGTTTGAAGCTGGCTGACGTGGCCAACCTGGGGCCGGCAGACGCCGAGAAAGCCGTTGCCGCCGCCGACGCCGCCTGGCCGGCCTGGCGCAACAAGACTGCCAAGGAACGCAGCCAGATCTTGCGCAAATGGTTTGATTTATTGATGGCCAATGCAGATGACCTGGCCCGTATCCTCACTGCCGAACAAGGCAAGCCCTACCCCGAAGCCAAAGGTGAAATCGCATACGGCGCGAGTTTTGTCGAGTGGTATGCCGAGGAAGCCAAACGCGTCAACGGCGAGACACTGCCGCAGTTTGACAACAACCGCCGATTGCTGGTGCTGAACCAGCCCATCGGAGTGTGCGCCGCCATCACGCCCTGGAATTTCCCGCTGGCCATGATCACCCGTAAAGTCGCTCCGGCGCTGGGAGCCGGTTGCTCGGTGGTCATCAAACCCGCTGAACTCACCCCTCTGACCGCACTGGCTGCGGCCGAACTGGCAGTGCGCGCGGGCATTCCGGCCGGTGTGTTGAACATGCTCAGCGCCAACAGCGCCAACAGCATCGCCATCGGCAAGGTGTTTTGCGCCAGCGACACGGTGCGCCACATCAGCTTCACCGGCTCCACCGAAGTCGGCCGCATTCTGATGGCGCAGTCCGCGCCCAGCATCAAAAAACTGGCTTTAGAACTCGGCGGCAACGCCCCCTTTATCGTGTTCAATGACGCTGACATCGACTCGGCGGTCGAAGGCGCCATGCTCAGCAAATACCGCAATGCCGGCCAGACCTGTGTCTGCTCCAACCGTTTTTATGTGCAATCCGGCGTGTACGAGGAGTTTGTGCAGAAATTCACCGCCAAGGTCAAGACCCTCAAAGTCGGTAACGGCTTTGAAGACGGCGTCTCGCAAGGCCCGCTGATCGAAGACGCTGCCCTGCTCAAAGTCCAGTCCCACGTGGCAGATGCGCTGGCCAAAGGTGCCCGGGTGCTGACCGGCGGCAAGGCCTTGCAAGGTCAGTTTTTCGAGCCCACGCTGGTGGCAGACGCTACGGCCGATATGCTGTGCGCGACTGAAGAAACCTTCGGTCCGTTTGCGCCGGTGTTCAAATTCGAGACAGAACAGGAAGTAATTGCCACCGCCAACAACACCGAATTCGGTCTGGCCAGCTACTTTTACACCCGGGATATCGGCCGCATCTACCGTGTCGGCGAGGCGCTGGAATACGGCATGGTGGGCGTGAATGTAGGCATTTTGGCAACAGAGCATGTGCCGTTTGGCGGCATGAAGCAATCAGGTTTAGGACGCGAAGGTTCCAGACACGGCATGACCGAATACCTGGAAATGAAGTACCTGTGCATCGGCGATGTCTTAAAATAGTTGTTTAGAAGCAAACAATTTTCATTTCTAAATTTCTTAACAATAATGTTGCTATATTTGAGTTCTTCGAAAAATACTTTTATTCACTTAGACGATCATGAAAAATCAAGAACTTTATTTAAGATTTCTCAATCTTTTGCATGCTATCGAGGGTAAAGCCGAATTACCACCGATGGACGTTGACGCCAAGCGAATACTGGAAGTCATTGCCGTTAGGCATAACCAAGGCCAGTCGATCACCGTGACCGACGCCATGGCGCTGGGTCAGATCGCCTCGCCTGCCACCATACACCGCAAGTTGGACCAGTTGCGCGAACTGGGCATGATTGACACGCATTTTGAAGGCTCGAACCGCCGCACCAAATACCTCAAACCCACCGACAAGGCACAGCTTTACTTCAGCACCGTCGGAGCATTGATACAGCAGGCCGTAGAGTCTGTGTCAGTTGGTTTTGCTTCAACAAACAAAGCCACCTGAGGGTGCTTTTTTTATTGCATGAACGGTTTCTGTGAACCGTCACCGGTTTCACATCAGAGCAACGCCGGTTTTGCTCTGAATGAATTCACGGCTTACGCCGTCGGCGAGTTCAACCAGTTTCAAGCCCTCCGGTGTCACGTCCATCACGCCTAGGTCGGTGATAATGCGGTCGACCACGCCAACGCCGGTGAGCGGCAAGGTGCAGGCGGGCAGTATTTTCAAATCCTCGCTGCCGTCTTTTTTGCGGGCCACGTGTTCCATCAAAATGATGACGCGCTTGACACCGGCCACCAGGTCCATAGCGCCGCCCATGCCTTTGACCATCTTGCCCGGAATCATCCAATTGGCCAGATCGCCTGAGGCACTGACCTGCATGGCGCCCAGGATAGATAAATTGATTTTGCCGCCGCGGATCATGGCAAAACTGTCGTGGCTGCCGAAAATGGACGTGCCTGCAATGGTGGTCACGGTTTGCTTGCCCGCATTGATCAGGTCGGCGTCCACCTGTTCCTCTGTCGGATAAGGGCCGATGCCCATCATGCCGTTTTCCGATTGCAGCCAGACTTCTATGTTGGACGGCACATGGTTGGCCACCAGCGTCGGGATACCGATGCCGAGGTTGACGTAAAAACCATCCTGTAATTCACGGGCGGCCCGTGCCGCCATCTGGTCTTGGGTCCAAGCCATGGTCAGACTCCTGCTTTCTCTGTGACGGTGCGTTTTTCAATGCGTTTTTCTGGATGCGGGTTGTGCACGATGCGGTGCACATAAATACCGGGCAAATGGATCTCATCGGGCTGTAATTCGCCGACCTCGACGATATGCTCGACTTCAACAATACACAGCTTGCCGGCCATGGCCACTGCCGGATTGAAATTGCGCGCGGTCAGTCTGAATTGCAGATTACCCGCTTTGTCAGCCGTGTGCGCCTTGACCAGGGACACATCAGGTACCAGCGAACGCTCCATGACGTAGGTCTCGCCGTCGAATTCACGCAGTTCCTTACCGTCCGCCACCACAGTGCCGACGCCGGTTTTGGTGAAGAAGGCGGGTATGCCGGCGCCGCCGGCGCGCAATTTTTCGGCCAGCGTGCCTTGCGGCGTGAACTCGAGTTCAAGTTCACCGGCCAGGTACTGTCGCTCAAACTCTTTGTTTTCCCCCACGTAGGACGAAATCATTTTTTTGATCTGCCGGGTCAATAACAATATACCCAGGCCGAAATCATCGACACCGGCGTTGTTGGATATCACTGTCAGGTTTTTCACAGCGCTGTCGCGCAACGCGGCTATGAGCGCCTCCGGAATACCGCACAAACCGAAACCGCCGACAGCGAGCAACTGGTTGTCATGCACAACGTCTTTGAGTGCGGCAGCCGGACTAGGAAACACTTTGTTCAATCGATTCCCCCGTAGA
>SHXP01000087.1 GCA_009693225.1 Limnohabitans sp.
CATGCGGCGTGATGTCGGATTCAAACGCCTCGGGCAGCAAATGCATGAAGGCGGTAGCCAGCAAAGCACCCGCTGCCAGGCTGAGCAAATGCTGGGTGAAACGCACCATCAGCGCGCGAGCCAGCAAGGCGGCCAGCAGCACGCTGCCCACACCGGCGCTCAAGGTACCAGCCAATATCGCCAACAAAGTCAAGCTCATGTCGCTGTCACTTCAAAACAATCAGACCACACCCTGGCGTGTCAGCCAGCTCAGCATGCGCTGCCAGCCGTCTTTGGCCGGGGCCTCGCGGTAACTCGGCCGGTAATCGGCGTGAAATGCATGCGGAGCATCCGCATACACATGAATATCGCTGAGCCTGCCGGCACCGGAAGCGGCAGCGGCAAGTGCGGTCTGCATCCTGACAGCGGTCTCAACGGGAATACCGGTGTCTGCTGAACCATACAAACCCAGTACCGGGGCCTTCAATTCGTTCACCAACTCCAGCGGATGCCGGGGAGTGAGCGCGTTGCTTTGACCGGTCAACTTGCCGTACCAGGCCACCCCGGCTTTGACCGCCGGATTGTGGGCAGCATACAACCAGGTGATGCGTCCGCCCCAGCAAAAACCGGTGATGCCTAATCTGGAGACATCCCCGCCATTGCTGCCAGCCCAGGACACACAGGCATCCAGATCGCCCATCACCTGGGCATCAGGTACCTTGGACACCACCTCGGCAATGAGCTTGCCCATCTCGGCATAGCTGCCGGGGTCCCCCTGACGAAGCATCAATTCGGGAGCGATCACCAGATAGCCCAGGTGCGCCAATCGCCGTGTGATGTCGGCGATGTATTCGTGCACGCCGAAAATCTCCGACACCACCAGCACCACCGGACAGTTTTTGCTGCCCCAGGCATGCTGCGGTAGGCCGGCATCTGAAAACCGTTCACACCGATCATCACCTCGCCGTGCAACAAACCTTCACCGCTGGTGCGGACAGCTGATTGGGCAGACACTGGCAGACAGGCAGCAGCATAACCGGCCCCGAGCGCAGTTTTCAACCAGTGGCGTCTGTCGCTTTTTTCAAAGACCCGGGTTGCGCCCAGCAGCGCCTTTGCGTCTTGTATCAGTTCAATATTCATAGGGACTGGATTCGTGGTGAGGGCATTAAGCAATGGGAATTATGCGCTGCTGCTGTTTGCACAGGTCAATGCGCCTCGTCCCAGTTGCGCCCGACACCCACCTCGGCCAGCAAGGGCACTTTGAGTGCGGCAACACCCGCCATCAGCCGGGGGATTGCGTTTCTGAGCCAATCCACCTCTGCGTCCGGGACTTCAAACACCAGTTCATCGTGCACCTGCATGATCATGCGCGTGCCCTTGTGCCCGGCAGCCAGCACCTGCTGCACCTTGACCATGCTGAGCTTGATCAGGTCGGCTGCCGTCCCCTGCATGGGCGCGTTGATGGCGGCGCGTTCGGCCCCGGCGCGTCTGGGACCGTTCGGTGAATTGATTTCGGGCAGGTACAAACGCCGCCCGAACACGGTTTGCACATAGCCCTGCGCCTTGGCCTGCGCCCGCGTGTCGTCCATGTAGCGCTTGACCCCGGCAAAGCGCTGGAAATAACGCTCTATGTAGTTTTTCGCCGCCGTGTTGTCTATGCCCAGGGCCTTGGCCAGGCCGAAGGCACTCATGCCGTAAATCAAGCCGAAGTTGATCACCTTGGCGTAGCGGCGCTGTTCGCTGCTGACGGTATCGGGCGTCAGTCCGAACACCTCGGCGGCAGTGGCCTTGTGCACGTCGAGCCCGTCGTGAAAGGCTTTGAACAAAGCGGGGTCGTCGCTCAGGTGCGCCATGATGCGCAATTCGATCTGGCTGTAGTCGGCGCTGGCAATCACATGGCCCGGCGGCGCCACAAAAGCCTCGCGCACCTTGCGGCCCTCGGGCGTGCGGATAGGAATGTTCTGCAAATTAGGGTCGTTGCTCGACAGCCTGCCGGTCACCGCCACCGCCTGCGCGTAATGCGTGTGCACCCTGCCGGTTTGCGGCTGCGCCAGTTGTGCCAGCTTGTCGGTGTAGGTGCCCTTGAGTTTGGCCAGCGAGCGGTGCTCCAGGATTTTTTTCGGCAGCGGGTAGTCTTCGGCCAGTTTCTCCAGCACTTCCTCGTCGGTGCTGCGTGCACCGGTGGCGGTTTTTTTCACCACCGGCAAACCCAGCTTGTCAAAAAATATTTCGCCGAGTTGTTTGGGCGAGGCCAGGTTGAACGGCTGCCCGGCGATCTCGTAGGCCTCCTGCTCCAACTGCATGATGCGCAAGCCCAGTGCATGGCTTTGTGCAGCCAGAGTGGGCGCGTCAATCAACACGCCGTTGCGCTCGATGCGGTAGAGCGCTTCGCTGCTTTGGATTTCCAACTGGTAGACAAAATTCAGCTTCCCGTCCGCCTGCAACAGCGGCCACAAGCGCTGGTGCACCGCCAGGGTGAAATCCGCGTCTTCGCAGGCGTAATGCGCAGCACGCGCCACATCCACCTGAGCGAATGAAATCTGGTGCGCGCCCTTACCGCACATGTCTTCATAAGACAGGCCTTTGCGGCCCAGATGCCGGTCGGCCAGGCTCTCCAGGCCATGCGGCTTGTGCACTTCCAGCACATAGCTTTGCAGCATGGTGTCGTGCACATAGCCTTGCACTTCAATGCCGTGGTTGGCAAACACATGCCGGTCGTATTTCACATGCTGACCCAGTTTGGCTTTGCCGCCATCTTCCAGCCAGGGTTTGAGACGCGCCAGCACCTCCTGCAAGGGAAGTTGCAGCGGCGCATCGGCGGCGTCATGCGCCAGCGGTATGTATGCCGCCTCGCCTGCCGACACACAGACACTTATGCCGACCAGTTGCGCCTGAATTTCCACCAGCGAGGTGGTTTCGGTGTCCAGCGCCACCAGTTCAGCCGCTTGTATTTTTGTCAACCAATGGCCGAAGCTGTCCCAGTCCAACACCGTGTCGTATGTCAATTCGACCGTGAGCGCAGGCGCCGGCGCATCAAAGAGGACGCCGACTTCACCGACACCGCCGCCCTGATGCGCTGCTGACGTGTCGCGGGGTTCATCCGCAGACATTGCGCTGACCAGGCCTTTGAAACCGTATTGCCTGTAAAAGTCGAGCAAGCCTGTTTCATCCACGGGCTGCATCACAATACCGTCCAGCGACGGCCAGCCGGGCACATAAGGGCTGAGGTCGCAGTCGGTTTTCATGGTCACCAGTTGACGTCCGGTGACCAGCCACTCCCTGGCCTGGCGCAGATTTTCACCGGCCACGCCCTTGATGTCGTCGGCGCGCGCCAGCAAGGCATCGAGTGAACCGTATTCGACCAGCCATTTGGCAGCCGTTTTAGGGCCGACCTTGGGCACGCCGGGCACGTTGTCCACGGTATCGCCGACCAGCGTCTGGAAATCGATCATCAAAGACGGCGGCACGCCGAACTCCCCGGTGACACCGGCGACATCGCGCTTTTTGCCGTTCATGGTGTCGATGATGGTGATGCGCTCATTCACCAGCTGGCTCAGGTCCTTGTCGCCGCTGGAGACGACCACATTCAACCCCTGGCCCGCAGCGGCATGCGCCAGCGTGGCAATCACGTCATCGGCTTCCACGCCGAGCACGTCCAGAAGCGGCCAGCCCATGAGCCGCACCAGGCGGTGAATCGGCTCGATCTGGCTGCGCAAATCGTCCGGTATGGGCGAACGTGTGGCTTTGTAAGCCGGGTAAATCTCGTCGCGGAAAGTCGGACCCTTCGCGTCAAACACGCACACCGCATGCACAGAAGGCCATTCCCGGCGCAGGCTTTGCAGCATATTGACCATGCCGCGTATGGCCCCGGTGGCCTGGCTGTTCGGGTCGTTGCGATCGGCGCGCAGATCGGGCATGGCATGAAAGGCGCGGTACAGGTAGCTGGAGCCGTCGACCAGCAGTAAAGTGGGTGTGTCTTGCATAACAAGGATTGTGCCTACAATCGTGGCATCTTTTAGCTTGAGCTGTTCGCATCCTGTCCATGGCCGTTTTCACCGAAGTTTCCGAGCAGCAAGCCACAGAAATGTTGAACCGGTTGTCCATCGGGGAACTAGTCAGCCTTCAAGGCATCCACAGCGGCATAGAAAACACCAACTATTTTCTGACAACCGACCAGGGCGAGTACGTGCTGACACTGTTTGAGCGTTTGACCCATGCGCAACTGCCTTTTTACCTGTACCTGATGAAACACCTGGCTTGCCGCGGCCTAGCCGTGCCGGACCCGCAGTCCAACCACCAGGGCGACATTCTCTTGACGCTGTTGGGCAAACCGGCTGCCGTGGTCAATCGACTGGCCGGCGCCTGCCTGGTTCAACCTGCGCCGGTTAATTGCGCCGCCATGGGCAAAACATTGGCGCAGATGCATCTGGCGGCCAAAGATTACGACCGCCACCAGATCAATCTGCGCGGGCTGTCATGGTGGAACAACACGGTGCCGCAAATCATGCCCTTTCTGTCGGCGGACCAATCGATGCTCTTAACGCATGAACTGGCGTTTCAAAACCACGTGACGACGCTGTCAGCCTATACCAGCATGCCCGGCGGCGCAGTCCATGCAGACGCGTTCCGCAACAACGTATTGTTTGACGGCGATGTGCTCAGCGGTGTGTTTGATTTTTATTTCGCCGGGGTCGACCTCTGGCTGTTTGACCTGGGCGTGTGCATCAACGACTGGTGCGTCGATCCGGACACCGGTGTCATGGACTCTTTGCGCCTTGACGGCATGCTGCAGGCATACCAGCAGGTACGTCCTTTGAGTGCGGCTGAACGCGCCATGTTCAACCCCATGTTGCGCGCGGCAGCCCTTCGTTTCTGGATCTCGCGATTGTGGGATTTCCATCTGCCGCGCGAGGCCAATTTGTTGCAACCCCATGATCCGGCACACTTTGAACGTGTCTTAACACAAAGACTGTATGACCCTGTCACACTCTGAGCCATGAAACTCAATGTAGTCAAAGCCCGAACCGGTTCCGCTTGGGTACGCCAGGGCATACGCACATTCTGGCGTCAGCCGCTGGCACTCAGCGGTTTGTTTCTGCTGTTCATCGCGCTGGTCTCGCTGTCGTCCATGCTGTCTTACGGCGGTACGTTTCTGGGTCTGGTGTTCATTCCGGCGGCGTCGCTGGGGCTCATGGCGGCTGCCCGCGAAGCCGACCTAGGTCGCTTTCCCATGCCCTCGATGCTGATCACCGGCTTCAAGCAAGGTGCGGCACAAAGCAAGCAAATGGTCTTACTGGGTTTTCTCTACGCACTGCTGTTCTGCTTTGTGCTTGCCATGTCTACGGTGTTTGACAACGGGGACTTTGCCCGCATGTACATGGCGGGCGGCAGCCTGAGTGAAGAGCATATTTTGAATGAGTATTTTCAAACAGCCGCCCTGTTCTCGATGCTGATCTACCTGCCTTTGTCGTCCTTGTTCTGGCACGCGCCGGCATTGATGCACTGGCATGCCCAGCCCCTGGTCAAAAGTATTTTCTTCAGCCTCATGGCCTGCTGGGCCAACTGGCGGGCATTTGCCGTCTTCGGCCTGACCTGGCTGAGCATTTTCCTGGCCACCAGCGTGTTGCTCAGCCTGATCAGCATGGTGTTTGATGAGGGCCAGTTGTCCCTGACCCTGATGCTGCCGGCGATACTGATGCTGGCCACCATGTTCTTCACTTCCAGCTATTACAGTTTCCGTGACTGCTTCATCAGCGAACCGGTGCTGGCCTGAGCAGGTTCAAACCGGTGTCAGTTTGGCCACCGATAGCGCCAGCCATTTGACGCCGTGCCGGTTGAATTTTACCTGGGCCCGTGCATCGTCGCCGACGCCCTCCATCGACACCACGGTGCCCTCACCGAACTTGGTGTGAAACACCTGCAAGCCGCTGCGCACCCAGGCGTTCGGGCCGCTGGCAGTCGCTGGATTCGCCCGCTGTGGAATAGCAGGCGGCGTAGAGGTGAAAAAGCCGGCGCGCCCTGAATCGTTGTTGCCAAAGCCTGAAGGCCGGCTGCCCCACATCGCCGGGGATTGCAAACCGGTTTTAGGTGTCAGCCATTTCATGGTGTGCTCGGGCATTTCATCAAAGAAACGGCTTTTGATGTTGTAGCGGGTCTGACCGTGCAGCATGCGGGTCTGCGAATGGCTCAGGTACAAGCGCTTGCGCGCGCGCGTAATCGCCACATACATCAGGCGACGCTCTTCTTCTAGGCCTTCAAAGTCGCTCATTGCATTCTCATTCGGGAACAAACCCTCTTCCAGGCCGGTGATGAAAACGCAATCAAACTCCAGGCCTTTGGCCGCGTGCACGGTCATGAGCTGCACCGCGTCCTGGCCAGCCTGAGCCTGGTTGTCGCCTGCTTCCAAAGCCGCGTGGCTGAGAAAGGCCGCCAGCGGTGACAGGGTCTCGCCGGTGTCGGCATCCGCCTGCAAAGGCGTGCCGGAAGCCAGCGCTTGCGAGGCGGCAAAGTCAGCCTGGCTTTGCAAAGCTTCGTCCACCGGCAGCGCCACAGCGTCCTTACCGAAACCCTCTTGCGTCACAAAACTCTCAGCGGCGTTGACCAATTCCTGCAGGTTCTCCACCCGGTCGGCGCCTTCGCGCTCGGCCTGGTAATGTTCAACCAGCTGGCTGTGCTCGAGCACGAGTTCGATGATTTGCCGCAAGGTCTGGCCTTGCGTTTGCTCGCGCAGCACATCAAGTTTGGCGACAAACGCAGAGATATTGGTACCGGCCTTGCCGCTGATACTGCTGACCGCGTCGTGCAAAGCACAACCGCTGGCACGCGCCGCGTCCTGCAATTGTTCGATACTGCGCGCACCTATGCCGCGCGGCGGGAAATTGACAACGCGCATGAAGCTGGTGTCGTCGCGCGGGTTGTCGAGCAAACGTAAATACGCCAGCGCGTGTTTGATTTCGCCGCGCTCGAAAAAGCGCAGACCGCCGTACACACGGTAAGGCATGGCGGCGTTGAACAAGGCGGTTTCAATCACACGGCTTTGTGCATTGCTGCGGTAGAGGATGGCGACTTCACTGCGCGCGGCCACGCCTTTTTCGCCGTCACCGTCGCGCCCGTTGCGCAGCAGCTGTTTGATCTCTTCGACCACCCAATTCGCCTCGGCTAGGTCGCCGGGCGACTCCATCACCCGCACCGGTTCGCCCGCGCCTTGGGTGGTGTGCAGGTTTTTGCCCAACCGGGTTTTGTTGTGCTTGATCAGCTCGTTGGCCGTGTCCAGGATATGGCTGTGGCTGCGGTAGTTTTGCTCCAGCTTGATCTGGTGCTGCACCGCGAACTCGCGCACAAAGTCGGCCATATTGCCCACGCGCGCACCGCGGAAGGCGTAAATGCTCTGGTCATCGTCACCGACCGCCAGCACCGCGCTGGCGGCACCGCTGAGCAATTTGATCCAGGCGTATTGCAGCTTGTTGGTGTCTTGAAACTCGTCGATCAAAATGTGCCTGAAACGCTCGCGGTAATGCTCGCGCAAGGATTCGTTGTCGCGCAGCAGTTCGTAACTGCGCAGCATCAGTTCGCCGAAATCGACCACACCTTCGCGCTGGCACTGGTCTTCGTACAGTTGGTAGAGCTCGACCTTCTGGCGCGTCTCAGGGTCGCGCACCATCACATCCTTGGGGCGCTGTCCTTCTTCTTTGCAGTTGGCGATGAACCACTGCACCTGCTTGGGCGGGAAGCGTTCATCGTCGATATTGAATTGCTTGAGCAAGCGTTTGACGGCTGACAGCTGGTCCTGGGTGTCCAGAATCTGAAAGGCTTGCGGCAGATTCGCCAGCTTCCAGTGCGCCCGTAAAAACCGGTTGCACAAGCCGTGAAACGTGCCTATCCACATGCCTCGCACATTCACCGGCAGCATGGCGCTCAAGCGACTGAGCATTTCCTTGGCAGCCTTGTTGGTGAAGGTGACCGCCATCAAACCGCCGGGCGAGACCTGCCGGGTTTGCAACAGCCAGGCGATGCGCGTGGTCAAGACCCGCGTTTTGCCAGAACCGGCGCCGGCCAGTATCAGCGCGTGTTGCGCCGGCAAGGTGACGGCGGCTTGCTGTTCGGGGTTGAGGCCTTGCAATAAGGGGGAATGCAAGGCGTAAGCCGGCACAGCATCTGTGTTGAATTGAGATGACATGCAGCCAATTGTAGGCAGTCAGGTAGGTCAATCGAAGTGCGTAGAATCAAGCACCGGGCCCAAGTTTCTTGCGTCCGGTTTTTTTTGACCGGCCAGGCCAAGCGCTCTCCTGTGATTTATTTTTGGAGCCTGGTTCATGGAAATTTTTGATTACGACAATATTTTGCTGCTACCGCGTAAATGCCGCGTACAAAGCCGGGCTGAATGCGACACCGGCGTCACCTTAGGCAAACACACATTCCGGCTTCCTGTGGTTCCCGCCAACATGAAAACCGTGGTGAACGAAAGCATTTGCGATTGGCTGGCGGCCAACGGCTACTTTTATGTGATGCACCGCTTTGATCTGGACAATGTGAAATTTGTGCGAGATTGAAAGCAAAAAGGCATGTACGCCTCGGTGCATTCTGTCGCA
>SHXP01000088.1 GCA_009693225.1 Limnohabitans sp.
GGGTAGCTGCGCAAGCTGATAAGGCGGTTGAATTGGCTAACGGCTTGTTAAAGGCCAACTAAACAGGCTCGACCGGCAATTCCCTTCCGTTAAACGTCAGCTTCAAAGAAGGGATTGCTCGCATAATCAGAGTTACATGGCTGAAACACCCCCCATCATCAGAAGTTCCCAAGCCTTTTCAGTTGAAATTCCTGAAGGCTCCAAAAGTGCCAAAGCTCGCCGCAGCGATATTGTGACCAATGATGAAATCGACATCCATCACAAGTCCACTCAGTTCCACGAAGCCGGCACTGATTCACTCAATGAGCCGGACTTTCACACGGCCGGTGACAAAGTTGAAAATTCCATATTTGCGCCTTTCTTTGAACGCGCGGACACTTTTTACCATGAAGAAACGACGCAGTCCGGCAAGGATCGTTTTGCCGGCGATGCCTCGACGGCGCACAGCGACCATCGCTTGTCCTTGGATGAGAGCCAGGTTGCTGACAACCTGCAAGCCCTGCCTGACTCTGGAAATGCCGCCGACAACCTGCAAGCCCTGCCCGATGAAAGCTTTCGTGACCGCCAGGCAGACATCAGCAAAGAACAAGCGCTCAATGACAGATTTGCCGGGGAATCCCATTCACCCTTGAATGACCGTTATGCCTCCGTTGCGCAAGAGGGATTGACGAACAATGTCCAGGGAATAGCCCAGCAAGCCTTGCACGGTCATTCAGAACAACTGTCGCAGGATGATGCATCCAACAACCGCGTCCCGGGCACTGGCACCGGGGCCTTGAAAAACAATCTTCAACCGGGGCCTGATGCATTCTCTGTCAGCGATCGTTTCGGCCATGAGGCCCAGGACAATGTTCAGGACAGGTTTGGTTCCAGCGATACAGAGTCCGTCCGCGACCACAGGGCCGGCATTGACCAAGACACTGCCGGCAATCACCGCCAGGGCCTTGGAGTTGAAGGTCTGCAAGGTTCAGGCGGCAGTATGGCCGGGCAGCGGGAACCCGCGGTCAACCACCAAGGTATCGGGCAGGATGCATTGCGCGATAACCATCAGTCCCCGGATGACGAAGCGCTTCACGACAACCGTCAAGCCCTGTATGGTGAAGACCCGCAAGCCAATCGTCAGGCTCTGGACAATGAAGCTCTGGCAGACAACCGGCAGTCGCTGGCCGCTGAATCACTGCGCAACAACTCTGCGGCGCTGCCCGATGACGCTCTGCATGACAACATGCAAGCCCTGTCTGATCAGGCCCTCAGCGGACGCAAGAACACGCAGGACAAGGCGCATGCGCCAGACCATGTCATTGGCCTGCCTGATACCGGCCAGGTTTTAAGGCCGGGCCCCTCGCCCCTAGCCGCTAAGTCAAATGCCGAACAAACAGCCAGGCTGTTACAAGATAGCCCGCATACCGGCGCAACTGCGACCGACGCCAAAGCTTCGTCATTTCACGCAGGGCAGGCTGCCGATGCAGCCATGATCAAGGCTGAAAAAGCCAGACGTCTTGAAGAATTTCACGGCAGAGTAGAAGCCATACGCAAATCTGTCAGCGGCGTCAACCACCTGCTCGACGATTTGGAGGAAAAAGACTGATCAAAGGCGGCTGAGTCGATCAGCCGTCATCCTCGTCGGTTTTCACCAGGCTGCGCGAGGCCAGCACCTTGTCAATGCGCCGCCCGTCCAGGTCAACCACTTCAAACCGCCAGCCCATGGCATTCACCGACTCACCTTCTTTTGGCAGATTGCCGGTCAACACCATGATCAACCCGGCCAGGGTGTTGTACAAGCCCTTGTCCTCCTGCGGTAATTCGTCAACAGCCAGACGGGATTTGAGCTCCTGCACCGGCATCAAGCCGTCGAGTAACCAACTGCCGTCATCGCGCTGCACTGCCCAGGCTTCCTGAGGCGAAGTGGTCTGCACCAGTTCGCCGGTGATCGCCTCCAGCAAATCCCTGGGTGTCATCAAACCTTGAACCACACCGTATTCATCGACAACCAGCACCATGCGACCGCTGGTCGCTGCGGAAGTTACTGCGTTGCCTGAATGCGGCCGGCGGAATTGCTCTAGCAAATCCAGACCGGTCAATGTCTCGGGCACAAAGGCGGCAGGCAATGTCCAGGTATCCAGCGTTTGATCGCTTGTGACATTCACCAGTAGGGTTGCCATGCTGATCACACCTTGCACTTCATCCAGGCCGTTGCGGCACAAGGGGTACCAAGAATGCGCGGTATGGGCTTGAATATGGGCCATGGCCTGGTGAATGGTCCAGCTGCTGTCCAGCCAGACAATGTCAGTGCGCGGCACCATCAAAGACGCCAGGCTGCGCTCATCCAGGTGAAACACATTTTTGACCATCTGGTGCTCGTGCTGTTCAATCAAGCCGGCGTCCACACCTTCGACCAGGCTGGCACTGATTTCCTCTTCAGTGACCTGGCGGACCTTGTCCAGATCAATGCCCAGCAATCGCAAAACGGTCGCCGTGCTCCAGGACAAGGCCTTGACCAGCGGGCGCGCCAGCAAAGACAAAGCCAGCATGAATGGTGCGGTCAAGCGGGCCGCAGTTTCAGGGTAAATCTGGCCGATGCGCTTGGGCACGAGTTCGCCGAACAAAATCGTGTTGAGCGTGATCAAGGTGACCACCAGGGTGGTTGCCAGCACCGAGGCCAGCACATCGGCGGCACCCATGTCCATGAACCACACAGCCACATCCCGGCTGAATGCAGCCTCGCCGATGATGCCGTTCAACACCCCCAGCGTGGTGATGCCTATTTGTATGGTGGATAAAAACTCGGTCGGCCGCAGTTGCAGATCAATCGCTGCCTGAGCCCCGGCCATGCCCTCTTCAGCCTGCACCGACAGCAAAGCCTTGCGACTGGAGGCCAGCGCCATTTCCGACATGGCGAATAAGCCATTCAGAACCGTCAGAAAAACAATCAGAACAACATCCATAAATCGGGGGAGCCTCAGTCAAGCACACCAATGCGGTGTAGGACAATCATGCCATGTCAATGTACCTGATCGGCGATGTGCAAGGTTGCGACCGCGCATTGCAACGCTTATTGGACAAGCTCCAATTTTCGCCCACCCGCGACACCTTGTTTCTGCTGGGTGACCTGGTCAACCGCGGCCCGGATAACACGGCGGTGTTGCGGCGTCTGCAAAAGCTGGGAAACAGTGCGCGCTGCCTGCTCGGCAACCACGATTTAAACCTGCTGGCCATGCACCTGGGGCTGACGCGCCCCAAACCAGGCGACACCGTCCAGGATGTACTGAGTGCACCGGACCGTGATTCGATGATGCTGTGGCTGCGCTCGCAGTCGCTGGCCATGCACGAAGCCGGTGTGTTGATGGTGCACGCGGGTGTGTTGCCGCAATGGTCATTGACTCAGACTTTGTCGCTGGCCGCTGAAGTGGAAACGGTGCTGCGTGGCCCGCACTGGACGGATTTCATGGCGCACATGTACGGCAGCCAGCCCGATCGCTGGCACGACAGTCTGACCGGGCACGACCGCCTGCGCGTGATCGTCAACGGTTTGACGCGTTTGCGCTTTTGCACCTCAGACGGCGCTATGGAATTTGCGCACCACAGCGATGTCAAGGACACGCCTGACGGCTATCTGCCCTGGTTTGATGTGCCCGACCGACAAACCCGCCACACCACGGTGGCCTTCGGTCACTGGTCTTCACTGTCGGCCTTAGGACGCGACGATGTCATCGAACTCGACACCGGTTGTGTCTGGGGGCGCTGTCTGAGCGCGCTGAAGATAGACCTGGTCACCGGCTTGAGAGAAAAAATACAGGTGAATTGCAGCGAGGCTGCACAAACGGCTTAACCCGGTTCGGTGGTCTTGAACAAGGCAGCGACATTGCGCTTGGGTTTGATATTGGGCGATATGCTGCGCCCGCTGGACAACACCTGATCAGAACTTGCTGACTGACTGACCGGTTCTGCGCCGGCCTCATAAGGCCGGTCGAAAAACGGGTCGTGCACTTTGGGCGGCGGCACAAAACGGTTGCGGGCAGCGGGTTTGGCATCCGCCGGTCTGCCGTTGTCGCCGTCTTCATCGTTCCAGTTGCGACGGCCGTTGTTGATGCGACCGGCGGGGCGCTCATCGTCAAACTCAAAACCCAGTAACTCGATTTTCTGCTTGGTCAGTTTTTCAATATCAGTCACCAGGCGTGTATCCGATGATGAAGCAAAACTGACCGCCAGGCCTTCGGCGCCGGCGCGGCCGGTGCGGCCGATGCGGTGGATGTAATCTTCGGCGTTGTAGGGAATGTCGAAGTTGAACACCGCCGGCACGTCTTTGATGTCGAGACCGCGCGCGGCCACATCGGTACACACCATCAGATCGACTTCGCCTTTTTTGAACGACTCCAGCGCCTTCAATCGCTCGTCCTGGCTTTTGTCGCCGTGCAATGCCGTGGTTTTCAAACCTTCACGTTCCAATGAACGCGCCAGCCTGGCGCAGCCGAGCTTGCTGTTGACAAACACAAAGGCTTGAGAGATGCCGCGTTGTTTGACAATTTGTTTCAAGGCGCGGCGTTTGTCGTCATCCGGCACGCTGTAGAACAACTGGGTGACGGTGGACGCGGTCTGGTTGGGCCGAGCGACTTCGATGGTCACCGGGTTTTGCAGATAGCTGGAAGCCAGACGCTTGATCTCAGGTGAAAAAGTCGCCGAGAACAACAAAGTGGTGCGTTGCTTGGGCAGGTAGCTGAGGATGCGTTGCAGGTCCGGCAGAAAACCGATGTCGAGCATGCGATCGGCCTCATCAAGCACCACGTACTCGACCTGATTGAGCACGGCGGTTTTGGCTTCGATGTGATCGAGCAAACGGCCGGGTGTGGCGACCAAAACCTCGACACCTCTTTTGAGCTCTAAGGTTTGCGGCTTCATGTCCATGCCGCCGAACACCACGGCGCAACGCAGTTGCGTGTATTTGGCGTACATCTTGACCTGTTGCGCCACCTGGTCGGCGAGTTCGCGCGTAGGCAACAGCACCAGCGCGCGCACCGGGTGGCGGGCCGGCGAGGTGGAAGTGTTTTCGTGCTTGAGCATGCGTTGCAGCAGAGGCAGCGAAAACGCAGCGGTTTTACCGGTGCCGGTTTGGGCTGCACCCATGACGTCCTGCCCGGATAAAACCACCGGAATGGCCTGCGCCTGTATCGGCGTCATGGATTCGTATCCCATTTCGGCGACAGCTTTCGCCAGATTGGGGGCCAACTGCAATTGCGAGAATGAATTCATAGTTAGGGCCTATTGTCGCACTCCTGGCGCAACCACTTGAAAAACCTCAAAACAAGGGTGTTCAAGCCTTGGGCAAGGTGACGCCGACCTGGCCCTGGTATTTGCCGCCACGGTCTTTGTAGCTGGTTTCGCAGACTTCGTCGCTTTCAAAAAAAAGCACCTGGGCACAGCCCTCACCGGCGTAGATCTTGGCGGGCAAAGGCGTGGTGTTGCTGAATTCAAGCGTCACATAGCCTTCCCATTCAGGTTCAAACGGCGTGACGTTGACGATGATGCCGCAGCGTGCATACGTGCTTTTACCCAGACAAATCGTGAGTACATTGCGCGGGATGCGGAAATACTCCAGCGTGCGCGCCAGCGCAAAACTGTTGGGCGGAATGATGCAGACATCGGAATACATATCGACAAAACTTTTTTCGTCAAAGTTTTTCGGGTCGACCACAGTGCTGTAAATATTCGTGAAGACTTTGAATTCGGGTGCGCAGCGTATGTCGTAACCGTAGCTGCTGGTGCCGTAGCTGACGATTTTTTCGCCGGCCGCGTTCACCCGGATCTGATCCGGCTCGAACGGCTCGATCATGCCGTGTTGCTCGGCCATGCGACGTATCCATTTATCGCTTTTGATACTCATGAGACTGCCTTTTGCGAAGTTGCAGGATTGTAGTGGGGCAGTCCCAGTGGGCGTTCAAGGCAAGGAGCCGGCCACACCTTTGACGAGAAAGTGCATTTTCAATATTTGCTCGTCGGTCATGGTCTGGCCCCGGGCCAGCACGACACCGTCCTGGTTGTCAAACACCGGGCCGGTAAAAGGCTGCAGACTGCCTTTGACCATGGCACTTTGCAGGCGCAACACCTCGGTCTGTACGCGCTTGGGCAGACGCGGCCCAAAGCCTTCCACCTTGATCATGCCTTCGCGCACCCCGCCCCAGGTTTGCGTGCTTTGCCAGCTGCCGTTGATGACTTGTGCCGCGCGCTGGCTGTAATAGTTGCCCCACACATGGGTGACGGCCAGCAGTTGCGCCTGCGGCGCCACGTGGCGCATGTCAGAGTGGTAGGCGATGGCCATTTTCCCGCGCTCCTGCGCCGCGACCATGACCGCATCCGACGCGGTATGAAAAGCCAGCACATCGGCCTTCTGGTTCATCATTGTCATGGCGGCTTCGCGTTCGCGTACCGGGTCAAACCAGGCGTTGATCCAGATCAGCTTGACCTGCGCTTTAGGGTTCACCGACTGCATGCCCAGCGTGAATGCATTGATGCCTTGAATAACCTCGGGAATAGGGAAACCGGCCACATAACCGGCGATGCCGGTTTTGCTGACGCGACCGGCGGCGATACCGGCCAGAAACCGGCCTTCGTAATAGCGCGCATTGGCGGTGGCCACGTTGGCGGCGGTTTTATAACCGGTGATGGATTCAAATTTCACTTGCGGAAATTCAGCCGCCACTTTCATGGTAGGTTCCATGTAGCCGAAGCTCGGCGTGAATATCAGGCCGTAACCTTGCTGCGCCATGTCGCGGATGACGCGCTCGGCATCCGCGCCTTCGGACACGTTGTCGACAAAACCGGTTTGCACCTGCAAGCCCTGTTTTTGCATGGATTGCTCTAAAGCCAGACGCCCCAACTCGTGTTGATGCACCCAGCCCACGGGCAGGCGCGGCGTGACATACACAAAGCCGACTTTGAGCGGCGTCTTGGACGGCCCGACGGTTTGCGCAAACGTGGAAGTGAAAAACAAAGCGAGCGCACTCAGCGCTGCGATGAGGTTTTTGTACATGGTGTTCCTCGACATGTCCCTTTTCAGGGTGAAAAACTGAAGCGCTCAAGCGATCAGGGCAAAAAAAATGCGCCGTGAAGCGCGTTTTTGAAAACGGGGTACGCCAATGATATGCAGATGCAATCACAAACCCTCAGCAGGGACTATAACTTTTCTCAGAGGCGGTTTATTTTGTTGAGCGGAAGATGCTCAAGCCAATCGCTGCACACGGTAGGGTGCGGGGTCGATATACGGCTGCTCACCGCAGATCAACTCTGCCAGCAATCTGCCGCTGGACGCGGCCTGCGTCAAACCGTGATGCGCATGGCCGAAACTGAACCACAAACCCGGGTGCGCGGGCGCCGGCCCGAGCAAAGGCAGCATGTCAGGCGTACACGGGCGCGAACCCAGCCACGGCTTGGCATCGGCCCGGCCGCCGAGCTCTGTCAAACCGCGCGCCAGCGGTTCGATGCGCTGCAACTGCACAGGCGTGACGGGCGCGTCACGCAACGCAAACTCGGCACCGGTGGTCAGGCGCAAACCCTGGCGCATGGGGGCGATGGCATAACCGTTATCGGTGTCAACAATGGTGTGTTTCAGCGACAGCGCAGCCGCCTGGAAATGCATGTGGTAACCGCGCTTGCGTCCCAGCGCTAGGCGGTAGCCGAGTTGACGCACCATGTCCTCGCCCCACGGACCCAAGGCCAACACCGCATGTGCGGCAGACACGGGCCCGGCTGCGGTTTGCACCGACCACGCATGGCGTTCGGTTTGCAAACTGCGCGCGTCACCGCAGAGATAGCGCCCGCCGCGCTGTTCGAACAAACGCAAATAGGCACTTGAGAGCCCCTGCGGGTCCTGAATTTGCCGCGCATCCGGGTAATGCACGCCGCCCAGGCAACCGGTTTTCAGTGCAGGCTCTAATGTCAAAAGTTCAGACGGCGACAAGGCGATCGCCGGCACGCCGTAAGCGCGGCTTTGCTCAGCCATCGCCAGGACCTGCTGCGCACTTTCCGGTGTGCGAAAAATTTTGATCCAACCGCGATCATTCACCAGGTCTTGCGCGCCCGCGGCGTTGATCAAGGGCTGATGCTCGCGCCAGCTGTGCTCGATCAACGGCAAGGCGCCGGCGACGGCCTGCGGGTACAAAGCGGGCGACGAATGCTGCCAATAGCGCCACATCCAGGGCAACAAAGACGGCAATGCCCGCCAGTGGTAATGGGCAGCGGTGCGCCGACCAAGCGCATAAGCGAACAGCGTTTTGAAGTCACGGGGAAAGGTGTAAGGAAAAACCGTGCTTCGCTCAATCAGCCCGGCGTTGCCGAAGCTGGTCGCAGCGCCAGCCGGGCCGCGATCGAGCAGCACCACATCGCGCCCGCGCTCTTGCAGTTTGAGCGCGAGGCTCAGACCGACAATGCCTGCGCCGAGTACCAACACATCTGCTGATTTGTTTTCCATGAACGAATCGAATTCCAGCCTTTAG
>SHXP01000089.1 GCA_009693225.1 Limnohabitans sp.
GCAGGGATAAAGACGAAATACATGTCTGATTATTCACCGGACAAACGCTGGCGGTGTCTGGCGATTTGCTTTTTCACCTGCGCCGGTGCGGTGCCGCCCAAGGTGTTGCGGGCGTTGAGCGAGCCTTGCAGGCTGAGCACCGCAAACACATCCTGTTCAATGGACGGGTGGAAGGCCTGCAACTGTGCCAGCGTGAGTGCCGACAAATCCACCCCCAGGCCTTGCGCGGTTTTCACCGCATGCGCCACGGTTTCGTGGGCATCGCGAAAGGGCAGGCCTTTTTTCACCAGATAGTCAGCCAGGTCGGTGGCGGTGGCGTAGCCCTTGCTGGCGGCGGCCTGCATATTGGCGGCATTGACCGTGAGGCCTCCTTCTTTGGAGCCGGTGGCCGGGTTGGTTTGTCCGCCGATCATCTCGGCAAAGATGCGCAGCGTGTCTTTCAAGGTGTCCACCGTGTCAAACAAAGGCTCTTTGTCTTCCTGGTTGTCTTTGTTGTAAGCCAGCGGTTGCGCCTTCATCAATGTGATGAGCCCCATCAAATGACCGACCACGCGCCCGGTTTTGCCGCGCGCGAGTTCGGGCACGTCCGGGTTTTTTTTCTGCGGCATGATGGACGAGCCGGTGGTGAAGCGGTCAGAGATTTGGATGAAGCCGAAGTTCTGGCTCATCCAGATGATGAGTTCTTCGCTTAAACGGCTGATGTGCAGCATGCACAGCGTGGCCGCCGATGTGAATTCGATGGCGAAGTCGCGGTCGCTGACCGCGTCCAGGCTGTTCTGACAGACCTGCGCCGCGCCTTGCGCATCGACCATGCCCAGTGTGCGGGCTACGAGTTCGCGGTCCAACGCATACGTGGTGCCGGCCAGCGCCGCCGAGCCCAGCGGCAGGCGATTGGTGCGCTGGCGTACCTCGAGTAAACGCTCCTGGTCACGCGCAAACATTTCCACATAAGCCAGCAGATGGTGCCCGAAGCTGATCGGCTGCGCCACCTGGAAATGGGTGAAGCCGGGCATGATGGTGTCTATGTGAAGCGCCGCCACTTCCAGCAGCGCGTGTTGCAAGGCCTTGAGCAGTTCGCTGATGGCGTCGATCTCGTCGCGCAGCCACAGGCGCACAACGGTAGCGACCTGGTCATTGCGGCTGCGCCCGGTGTGCAGGCGTTTGCCCGCGTCGCCCACCAGTTGCGTCAGCCGCGCTTCGATATTCAGGTGAACGTCTTCAAGCTCCAGTTTCCATTCGAAACGATCGGCTTCAATGTCTTGCGTGATTTGCGCCATGCCGCGCTGTATGCCGGCCAGGTCCTGCGCGCTGATGATGTGTTGCGCGTACAGCATCTCAGCGTGCGCCAGGCTGCCTTGTATGTCGGCGCGCCACAAACGCTGGTCGAAGAACACGCTGGCCGTGTAGCGCTGTACCAGTTCGCTCATGGGTTCAGAGAACAGGGCAGACCAGGCCTGGGATTTGCGGTCGAGCGAGTTGGAGGACGTCATGCGGGCATTTTAAGGCGTGACCTTACTGAGCGAGGCAGGAAGAATATGTTTCAATATGTTTGAGCACAAACAGGAAAAAATATGATTCTGCTAAACAGGTGTGTAAAGGTATGAAAGTCAAACTTGGTTACGCCATTGTGTATGTTGAAAATGTCGGTAAGTCACTGGAGTTTTTTGAAAAGGTATTTGGTTTTCAACGCAAATTTCTCCACGAAAGCGGTACCTATGGCGAGTTGGATACCGGTGATACCACTTTATCTTTTGCCGCCCATGCGCTGGGGGACATGAACTTTCAGGGCGGTCACGTCCGCGCAGATGTATCGTTTCAGCCTTGGGGCATGGAAATAGCGTTGGTGACAGATGAGGTCAATGCCATACATCAACAGGCCTTGGCGCATGGTGCGACGCAATTGGCGGCTCCTGAACAAAAGCCTTGGGGCCAGCTGGTTTCTTATGTGCGTGCGCCTGACGGCACGCTGATTGAAATCTGTTCTCCTGCCGCAGCTTGAGCCTTGCCGCAATGCCGGTTCTTTGAAATTCAAATTGGCTGTTCAGATTCCATGCTTATTCTGGAAACGCTTGCCTAGCCGATATTCCTTAGCCCTGCCGCAATCCCGTTGATCGACAAATGGATGCCGCGTTGCGCTCGCTCGTCGGTGATACCGGCGCGGTGGCGGCGGATCAGCTCCACTTGCAAATAGTGCAGTGGATCGATGTAAGGAAAGCGGTGTTTGATGGAGCGGGCCAGTGAGGCGTTGTTTGCCAGCCTTTGCTTGGCGCCGGTGATGTGTTGCACCTCGGTCGGATGCGCGGTCAGCACCGGCAAGATATATGCCTAGTCCAGCGCCTGGCGTATCGCTTTGTTGCTCACGCCTGCCGCCTTGAGTTTGCTCAGGGACGAAGCAAGGCTGCCCGTGTGAACATCGCCGACGCGCTCGTGCGCCTGCTGCCTGCGGATATGGTGCTGGTCTTCGGCCAGGTTGGCCAGATGGCTGAAGTAGGTGAAAGCGCGGATCACGCTGACGGCCTGCCCGCTGCTGAGCGATGCCAGCCTTTTTTTCAAGGCAGTTTCTGCCTGTGTAACCGCGTCCCGGCGAAACGCCACCGACAGCCTGCGGATTTGCTCGATCAGGGCAAAAGCCTCGTCGCCTTCCTGCTCGCGGATGACATCACCCAATATGCGCTCCTGCCAGCGTATATCGTCGACCAGCGGCCGTTCATGGCTGATCACAGCATTAGATTTGCGCGCCGCGCCGGGCTTGCGTTGTAAGGAATAATTCATGTGAAAATCGGATGACACAAAGGCAAAACCACGACGAAAGCCCATGCTAGCATCTGCCCCCCTTTGATTGAAGGCCTTTGGCCCCTTGTTTTGAGCACACCACATCTCATCATCGCTACCCGCGAAAGCCGTCTGGCCTTATGGCAGGCCCACCACATGCAAGAACTGCTGCGCGCGCGTGGTTGTCTGGTGGATATTCTGGGCATGACAACCCAAGGCGATCAAATCCTTGACCGCTCTTTGAGCAAGGTCGGCGGCAAGGGCTTGTTTGTTAAGGAGCTGGAAGTCGCGCTGGAGGAAGGCCGCGCCGATCTGGCGGTTCATTCGCTCAAGGACGTGCCTACGGACATGCCTGAAGGATTCGAACTGGCTTGTGTGATGGAGCGTGAAGACCCGCGTGATGCCTGGGTGTCGCCGAATTACGCCAAGTTACAGAACCTACCCTTGGGCGCGGTGGTCGGAACATCAAGTTTGCGCCGCACCGTGCTGCTGCGCGCCTTGCGGCCGGATTTACAGATTGAAGCTTTGCGCGGCAACCTGGGCACACGCTTGCGCAAGCTGGACGAAGGTCAGTACGCAGGTATTGTGCTGGCGGCAGCCGGCTTGAAGCGCCTGGGATTGGTCGATCGCATCCGCCATATTTTCGATACCAAAGAAATGTTGCCTGCCGCCGGACAAGGCGCTTTGGGCATCGAGATCCGGGCCGCCCGGGGAGATGTGCGCGCCATTCTCACGCCTTTGGCGCACCAGGCCACCTGGCTGGCGGTCGCGGCTGAGCGCGCTGTCAGCCGCGCCATTGGCGGCAGTTGCTCTATGCCTCTGGCCGCGCACGCGGTCTTGCACGGCGATGTGCTTGATTTACATGCGGCCTGGGGCAACCCGCTAAGCATCGATGCTGCGCTGGTGCGTGCCCACAGCCAGGGTGAGGTGGTCACACTGGAGGACGCAGAAGCGCTGGGCCTGTCGGCAGCGCGTCAACTGCGGGCCCAGGGGGCGGGTTAATTGACCTTCGGGCGCCGCGTCATTCTGACCCGTCCATCCAGCGACAGCCAGGCCTGGCTGACAGGGCTACAAGCCGCCGGTTATGCGGTTTGTAACTGGCCTTTGATCGATATTGTGCCTGTGAACAACACCTCACGCCTGCAGGTCCTGGTGCCCGACTGGTCGCAATACCAGGCGCTGATGTTCGTCAGCCGCAACGCGGTCACACACGCTTTCAACGCAGGCAAACCGCTTTCAGGCGCGGCGGGCACACGTTGCTGGGCCACCGGCCCGGGCACCCGCCAGGCCTTGCTGGATGCCGGTGTCGCGCTTGAGCGGATAGACGCTCCTGCGGCCCATGCCGGCCAGTTTGACACCGAAGCCTTGTGGCAGGTGGTGCAGGCCGGGTTGCAGACCGGTATACCGGTGCTGATCCTGCGTGGCAGCGAGGCGGATCAGGCTGAGACTGCGGCTGAAGGCGTCGGGCGGGATTGGCTGGCACGGCAACTCAGCCAGGCCGGTGTGCCGGTAGACACCTTGGCGGTTTACCAACGCGCCTGTCCGGTCTGGAACGATGAACAAACAGCAGGCGCCAGACAGGCGGCGACTGACGGCAGCGTCTGGGTATTCAGCAGTTCGCAGTCGATTGCCAACTTATCAAGACTGCTGCCCAAACAGGACTGGTCCGCCCTGACTGCGATTGCCACCCATGAACGCATCGGCAAAGCAGCGGCACTCGCAGGTGCCGGGCGGGTGCTGGTTTGCAAACCAGCGCTTGAGGTCTTGCTGGTCTCATTAGAATCCATGGCATGAGCAGTGCCCCTAACAACGAACCCAGCGACCACACTGCCGGCATTGCAAGTCCTCTTCGTACACTATGGTGGCGTCAAAAATTGCCGGTGCTGACCCTGTTGCTTGCTGTGTTGTGTGCCGTGGCCTGTTTACAGCTTTGGTTGAAGTTGACCGGTATGCAAGAGCAGCTGGCACGGCAAAGCGCCGATGCCGGACAGCTGTCTGTGCAGGCCAGCAGCATGGCCAAACATGCAGAGCAGTTGACCCAGGAAACAGCAGCGCGCGTCGCCTTGCTGGACGCACGCCTGAGCGAAGTCGCCTTGCAGCGCAGCCAATTGGAAGAATTGATGCAAAGCCTGTCGCGCTCAAGCGATGAAAACCTGGTGGTCGACATCGAATCAGCGCTCTGGCTGGCGCAGCAGCAGGCCGAGCTGACCGGTAGTGTGCAGCCTATGCTGGCCGCTTTGCAAACTGCGCAAAAAAGGCTTGGTAAAGTACCGCAACCGCGCCTGGCCCCGGTGCTGCGCGCCTTGCAGCATGATTTTGAAAGACTGCAATCGACCAGCCTGACAGACATACCCGGCTTGTTGATCCGCCTTGATGAACTGGTGGCGCTGATAGACACCCTGCCGGTGCTCAATGCCGTCGGGCCCAACAGCCGCTCTGTGCACGCGCCGGACAAACCGCCTCAGCGCCCCTGGTCGCAAATCTGGCAGGACAGGGACTGGGCCGGTATCGGTCAGCATATCTGGGCGGAGCTTTCTGGTCTGGTCCGGGTCAGCCGCATAGAGCAACCCGAAGCGGTGATGTTGTCGCCTGAGCAAAGTTTTTTTGTGCGTGAAAACATGAAACTGCGATTACTCAATGCACGTCTGGCTTTGTTGTCACGACAGATGACGACTGCCCGCAATGACCTGGCCGTGGCCGAGCGCGACCTGTCACAGTTTTTTGACACAGCTTCACGCCAGGGGCACGCCGCACAATCCCTGCTCAAGCAGGTGCAATCGCAAATCCGCCAGACCGACATACCACGTCTGGATGGCTCGCTGGCAGCGCTGGCCACCGCGTCGGCAGGCCGCTGACATGCGTTGGTCCCTGTGGTTACTGGCACTTTTCGGCATAGCCGTGGCTGTTGCGCTGGGTTTGAGCCTGCAAGCTGGGACGGTGACTGTGTTTGTCGCCCCGTATCGGCTCGACATGTCTTTGAACCTGGTTGTCATTGGCCTGCTATTGATCTTCATTCTGCTTTATGCGGCTTTGCGCGGCTTGTTCAATATGTTCGAACTGCCCGGGCAGGCGCGTCGCTGGCGCGTTCAGCAGCGCGAGCGTTCGGCCCAGCAGGTCTTGCTCAATGCCATGCTGTTGTTGATGACCGGGCGTTTTTTACGTTCGCGCAAAGCTGCCGTGCAAGGCTTGACCCTGTTGGACAGTCTGCTCGAAAGCGGCGATTCGCCGCACAAGATGTCCCTGGCCTTGATGCGCAGCCTGTTGCATTTGCTGGCGGCAGAAAGCGCCCATGCATTGCGCGACCAGCCTGCGCGGGAGCAGCATTTTCAGCAAGCCCTGGTCAGCGAAGAGGGTTTGCGCATCAGTCAAACCCTGGAGCTGCGTGATGCCGCCTACCTGAATGCCACCCGCTGGTCATTGCATGACCGCGACAGCCACAAGGCTCAGCAGTGGCTGGCCCAGTTACCGCAAGGCACTGTGCGCCGCACCATGGCGTTGCGTTTACGTCTCAAGGCGGATCGCCTGAGCCGGCAGCACTTACCTGCGCTGGACACGGCGCGCCTTCTTGCCAAACACGGCGCATTCTCTGCGGCTGCTGCCGGCAGTCTGGTACGCGGATTGGTCATGGCTTGTCTGGACGATTGTCACGACAGCAGCCAGTTGCAAACCAGCTGGGGTCTGTTGCAGACGGAAGAACGTGCCATGCCCGAGCTTGCCTTGCACGTTGCGCAATGTTTATTGAAGCTACAGGGCGATCCGCAAATTGCCTTGCAGTGGTTGCTCCCGGTCTGGCTGGCTTTTACCAACAGCAGCAATACCTGGTTGCCTGTTCAGCGTCAGCGCTTGGTGCAGGTCTTGTCAACTGCTTTGCATGCGGTCGAGCCCTACAGTGAATGGCTGGCGCGTATCGAGCAGGCGCGCCTGGCCAACCCGCGCAGTCTGGAGTTGCAGTATTTAAGCGGTATGGTTTGTTTGCGCCATGGCTTGTGGGGCAAGGCGCAGCAAATGCTCGAGCAGGTCGCGCCGCGTTTGGCTGGCGGTGATTTACAGCGTCAGGCCTGGCGCGCACTGGCTGAATTAGCCGAAAACAAGGGCGATACCGCCCAGGCCTTGGCCTGCTGGAAGCTGTCTGCCAAAGTCTGAACCGGCATTTCGCCCATCAATCGGCTCAACCCATCTAACCGCATTTGCAGTTGGTGCTGGATTGCACGCGCTCGCCGTCCCCGCTTGACGCAAGGCGACAGTGCGCTGGCATGCGCCTTGTACGCAGTCTTTTTATCCAGCGCCAACAAAAAGGGCGGCCTGTAAGGCCGCCCTTGTGCATTAACACATCCCGGTTTGTTCAGGTGTTCTCAAACGGCATGTGCAACTGGCCCAGATCGCGTTTGGTTTCCACCAATATCAAGGGGCCTTCTTCCAGCAGCACTGGCGCAGGGCGCTCGCGCGGCACATGCACCGGGCGCGGTTCTGCCGCTATGGCTGCCTGGATTTGAGCCACCCGCTCCGGGTTGGAATTGACCCATTGCAGCCCTGAAGATTGAGCGACATCGTGCAATTGGGCAACCGGCAAATCGTAGGACACAACTTTGGGCATGCCGAGCGCAGCGATAGCGGCTGCCGGGGCTGCGGCCTGCGGCACCTGTGAGGTATGTGCATGCTCAGCTTGTGAATGTTGTTCAACATCCTCTTGTGACATGTCCTGTGACTCACCGCTCTGGTTTGAGCGGGTCTGGCGTTTACGCCCCGGGCGCTCGCGGCCGCGTCGTTCGCTGCTTTGTTCCGTGTGGCTGGTGTTGACGGCATGACCGTTGCCTGATTCTTCAACAGCCTGGGCCTCGGCTTGCGGCTGTGTTTGTGCAGTCTGGTTGTTTTCAGACAATGGCGTGTTTTCCCCTTGTCCTGAAGGTGCGCGTTCACCGTGTCGACCGCGACCGCGCCTGCCGTCGCCGCGTTCTCGGCCAGGGCGTGCCGCACGGTCAGCGGTGTTGCCATCGGCGTTGTCGGTTGACAGGTTTTGCGTTTCAGCCAAGGCGGCATCATCCAGACGCGGTTCCTGGCGCGGGCGCTCCTGCCGGTCACCGCGACCGCTTCGGCCTTCGGGGCGTTCAGCACTCACGTTAGTGCGTTTAGCAGGCCGTGCATCGCCATTGTCTGCGCGTTCATTGCGGCCTTCACCGCGGCGCCCGTTACGGCGGCCTTCACCGCGGCGCCCGGCGTTGCGGCCGTCGCTGCGTTCGCCGGGTTTGGCGCCGGAGGCGGTTTTATCCGCCACAGGTGCAGCAGGCGTGCTGTCGCCGCTGAACAAACTTTTGAGCCAGCCGAAAAATCCTTTTTCAGCGGGCGCTGTCTGCGCCGGGACGGGTTTGGCTGTAGTGGTACTGCGGCTTTCCGGCCGTGGCGGGCGGGCTTCAGCCGCCGGTGCCGGTATGTCCGGCAAGACACCTTTGATCACCGGTGTCTGGCGGTTGGTCGGTCCCTGCGAAAGGCGTGTGACGGCCGTCGGGTCTTCGATCTCTTCGGCTGTTTTGTAGCTTGCCTGGATGCTGCCCAGACGCGGGTCGTCGTGCTTGAGGCGTTCGAGTTTGTAGTTCGGTGTTTCCAGCCCCTTGTTTGGAATCAGCAGCACATGGGTGCGTTGCTTCAATTCGATCTTGGCGATTTCAGGACGTTTCTCGTTCAACAGAAAAGAAGCGACT
>SHXP01000090.1 GCA_009693225.1 Limnohabitans sp.
TCTACACATTGCTACAGATTCTTTCAGTGTCGGTTTTCGAGAAAACCCATATTTCATGCGCCTTGCGGCCCGATCCCGTAATCACGGAAACATTGCTCAGCTCTAACCAATTGAATTTGTTCAATTTTTAACCGGACACTACTGTTAATATGTTTTGATTCAGTATCAACGGCTCTATCTACAATACCGAAAAATCCTTGGAGTTCAAGTCTGGATTGATTTTTATGCAGAATTTTCGCTGGTACTGAAAGATTGTTCAATTGCATAGAAATGTTTATGGATAAAGATAATTTTCTGAATCCTGCAGAGGTTGCCAAAAGCAGGCCGCACGCTACAAAAGATGTACACTTATGGGATCAGAAAAGTCAAACCGGATTGATAAATTCTGACCTTCCTAAAACAAAAACTGGAGAATAAATATGATTTCTGTCACTCGTTTTTTCACTGCTTTCGTGTTTCTGAGTTTGGCATTTTCCGCTCAAGCGCAGTTGATGGACAAAAAAGCGCTGACATTGGATGCCGCTCTAAAAATCACAGCAGCTTCGCTGGTTGAAGCCCGCGCCAACAATTGGAACGTCATCATTGCAGTGGTTGATGAAGGCGGTCACCTGATCACTTTGAACAGGATGGAAACAGCCCAATACGGCAGTATTGATGTTGCTATCGGTAAGGCAAAAACGGCAGCCGCATTCCGCCGTCCCACCAAGGTTCTCGAGGACGTTGCTAAAAACCGCCCCACACTGTCCACCATCGCTAACGCCTATCTGCTCGAAGGCGGCGTGCCCATCACTTATAACGGCCAGGTTATCGGTGCGGTCGGGGTGAGTGGAGTCACATCTCAGCAGGACGCACAAGTAGCTGAGGCTGGTATCAACAGCCTGGGATTAACCAAATAAATTCAATTTCCCATCCACTGATGGTTGCGGGCTTTTTTTGCAAATGACGGTCATGCAAAGTTTTATCCGTTTGGTAGCGGTTTTTTTCGGTCTTGTTTTTTCTTCTTTGTCCTGGGGATTGACGGAGGAACAAATCATTCAGGCTTTGGGTTAGCCTGAGAACAGCACCGGCAATATTGCAGATGCCATTGAAAAAGCCACCGGTGCGCGCGGTTGGATGTCGGCTGACATGAAGCCGATTTTTGATTCTCGTGTCGTCGGTCGTGCTGCAACCGTGGTGTTGTGCCTGGTTTTGAAAAACGATTCCCGCAAATACCCGAACCCTGCCCTGGAGTTACTGGACTAGGCACCTGCCGGGTCTATTCTTGTCTTTGTCATGCAAGACGGCCTTGACATTGCCGTCAAGGGTAATCTGATGGGTACGACTGCCAAAGTCAGAGGCTTAGGCGGCGCGGTCATTGACGGCGCGGTCCGGGATGTTGCCGAATTGCGCAGCATCGGTTTCCCTGTCTGGCCGCGCCGTATTACACCTGCAACATCAGTAGGTCGCATGGTGAGCGCTGAAAAGCAGGTGCCGGTCAATTGCGGAGATATTCTGGTCAATCCCGGCGATTACATTGTTGTTGATGCTGATGGCGTCGTTGTCGTGCCTGCAGCTGCGGCAGAACGCGTGATTGAATTGCTAAAGCAATACGATGACAAGGAATGCAAAATGATCCCCATCATCGAAAAAGAAAAATCCATGCTCAAGGCGCTGAAAATTTACAACCGCTATTGACCCCTGAATGGCTTAAGCGGCATGAATGCAATGCGATCAGATTGCAATCTCAGTGGCTAAAAGGGCTGGCTGAAAATTTACGGATCTCTCATCATCTATTCAAGATAAGCCTTGCTTTTATCAAGCTCATAGGTCCAGGGCAGATTTGCATTTTTCCAGCCGTTGACTGTGCGTTTGCCTTTGGACGGGCCCTCCTTGGCCTTGTCGCCTTCAAAGCCCTCGATGGCGCTCCACACATTGGTGTAACCGGATTTGGCCAGCAGATCAGCCGCCTTGGCCGAGCGGTCGCCCGAACGGCACATCAAAATAATGCGCGCCTGCTTGCCGCCGGTGAAACCTGATTTGTTTAACAGGGCTTCAATTTGTAACGTGAACCCGGAATTGAAATCGCGTTTGTACTCTTTGTTTTTAGCGTCCCAGTCAGAGTAGTCATAGGTGATGTAAGGCACATTGCCGTCGATTAACGGTGTGTAACCCACAAACTGCAATTCAGAGGGGGTGCGTATATCGACAAGCAATGTTTGTGCTGCTTCTTTGGTTTTGAAGTCGAACACTTCCTGAGGCAACAGGTAATGCTGGTCTTGTGTGCGCTTGGCTTCTGGTACCTGATCAACCGTAAGTGTGACGGCTGACACGGGTGTGATGAACGTGTAAAAAACCAAGGTAATGGCTAGGACAGTTTTCATTTTGTATCTTCTTCATTTTTTTTGGTGAGGTTTACACCCGTTTCTTCATTTCAATCTGCTTTGTATTTCGTTGAATAAAAAATACAAATTCAATACATTGAGGTTAGCAGACCACGAGGCCTGATCAATGATAAACATGAACTCATCTTCATTCTGATAACTTGCCTTTTGACTCGCCGCAGCTTCATTAATATGCGGGTTTACCATAGGTGAGGGGTCAGGACCGACAAGCGAAGATCATATGCTTTCAACAAAGTTAATCTATGGACGAGCCGATGGCCGATGCTGTTATTTTGGAAACCAGAAAACTGGTGAAAGAGTTCAAAGGTTTTATCGCCGTCAATCAAGTTGACTTACAGGTTCGTAGTGGCACGATCCACGCGCTGATCGGGCCGAATGGCGCGGGCAAGACGACTTTCTTCAATCTGCTGACCAAGTTTTTGATTCCCACTGGCGGACAGATTTTTTTCAACGGCAATGACATCACGCAGGAAAAGCCGGCACAGGTGGCGCGTCGCGGCATCGTGCGATCTTTTCAGATTTCCGCCACATTTCCGCATTTGACGGTGCTTGAAAACGTGCGTATAGCCTTGCAGCGCGCTCAAGGCAATTCTTATGATTTCTGGCGTTCCGAGACGAGCTTGAACCGTTTCAATCAACGCGCCATGGAACTGTTGCACGGGGTCGAGTTGACAGAGTTTTCAAACAAGCAAGCGGTTGAACTGGCCTACGGCCGCAAACGCGCATTAGAAATTGCCACCACCCTGGCGACCGAGCCCGAGCTGATGCTGCTTGACGAACCCACACAAGGCATGGGTCACGAAGACGTGGACAAGGTCACGCAACTGATCAAGAAAGTCAGTGCCAATCGCACGGTGCTCATGGTTGAACACAATATGCACGTGGTTTCACAGATTGCCGATACCATCAGCGTGCTGCAACGCGGTCAGATCATTGCAGAGGGGCCTTATGCGACGGTGTCGCAGGATCCCCTGGTGCTCGAGGCTTACTTGGGCAGTTCAGAAGAGACATTGGCAGGTTCACATGGCCACTGATGCAAATTCCCAGGTGCCATTCCTGCATTTGCAGGGTGTGAATGCTTTTTACGGCGAATCACACATTCTTCACGGCGTCGATCTGGTGGTCAACCAGGGCGAGCTGGTGACGCTGCTGGGTCGCAACGGAGCCGGACGCACCACCACCATCAAAGCCATTCTGGGCCTGGTCGGTCAGCGCAGCGGCTCCATCCGCATACTCGGACAGGAAACCAGCCAATGGTCAACCCATGAGATTGCACGTCTGGGTGTCGGTTACTGCCCGGAAGAGCGGGGGATTTTTTCCAGCCTGAGTTGCGAGGAAAACCTGCTGTTGCCCCCGGTGATTGCGCCAGGCGCCATGACCCTGGATGAAATTTACGCGCTGTTTCCCAATCTGTATGAGCGCCGTCACAGCCCGGGCACCCGCCTGTCCGGCGGTGAGCAACAAATGCTGGCCATTGCCCGAATTTTGCGCACCGGTGCCAGATTGCTGTTGCTGGACGAAATCTCCGAGGGCCTGGCCCCGGTCATCGTGCAAGCCTTGTCGCGCATGATTCATACCTTGCGTGAAAAGAAATTCACCATCATCATGATCGAGCAGAATTTCCGCTTTGCCAGCGGCCTGGCGGACCGCTTTTATGTGATGGAACACGGGCGCATTGTGCATGGTTTTGAAGCCACCCAGTTGCAAGCCAATATGCCAATGCTCAATGAGTTTTTGGGTATCTGATTTTTTTGAAGGACACGACCATGAAATTCCCTGTTAAAACATTGCTGGCTGCCTTGCTCGGCGCTATCGGTCTGAATGCATCTGCCCAAATATCCGATGGCATTGTCAAGATCGGCGTGCTCAATGACATGTCCGGTTTGTACGCCGATATCACCGGTCCTGGATCTGTGGTGGCGGCCAAGATGGCTGTGGAAGACTATCTTAAAAGTAGTAAAAGCAGTCTGAAGATCGAAGTGATCAGCGCAGACCACCAGAACAAAGCGGATATCGGCTCAAATATTGCGCGTCAGTGGTACGACACAGACAAGGTGGACATGATCACGGATGTACCTAATTCTGCGGTGGGACTGGCTGTCAATCAGGTCACGCGTGAAAAGGGAAAAATCCATGTCAACACCGGAGCCGCTACCGTGGACCTGACCGGTAAGTTTTGCTCGCCAAATACCATTCACTGGTTGTTTGATACCTGGATGCTGGCCAACGGCACGGGCAAAGCGGTTGTACAGCACGGTGGTACGTCCTGGTTTTTCCTGACCTCTGACTATGCTTTCGGTCTTGCGCTTGAGCGTGACACCGAGGCCGTGATTCTGAAAAACGGCGGCAAAGTATTGGGCAAGGTACGCCATCCGCTGTCGACCCAGGATTTCTCTTCTTTCCTGTTGCAGGCGCAGGCCTCTAAAGCCAAGGTGATCGGTCTGGCCAACGCCGGCGGTGACACCACCAATGCCATCAAACAGGCCTATGAGTTCGGTATTGTCAAAGGCGGTCAGACGCTGGCGGGCCTGCTGGTTTTCCTCAATGATGTTCATTCGCTGGGGCTGGAGAAAGCACAAGGCCTGTATCTGACAGAAACCTTTTACTGGGACTTAAACGAGCAGACCCGCGCATGGTCCAAGCGCTTCGCTGCTTTGCATAACGGTAGATACCCGTCCATGGACCAGGCCGGTGTGTATTCAGCGGTGCTTCATTACCTGAAAGCGGTTGATGCAGCCAAGACCGATGACGGCACCAAGGTTGCGCAGAAGATGAAGGATCTGCCTACGGATGACATCCTGTTCGGCAAGGGCATTGTCCGCAAGGACGGCCGTAAGCTGCATCCTGCGTATTTATTTGAAGTGAAAAAGCCTACCGAATCCAAATACCCGTATGACTATTACAAACTGCTGGCTACGATTCCGGCAGACCAGGCCTTCCGTCCCATGAGTGAAGGCGATTGTCCTTTGGTGAAGAACTGATCAGCGCATGGAAATCTTCGGTATCCCCTCTCAGGCACTGTTCGGCCAACTGTTGATCGGTCTGATCAACGGCTCTTTTTATGCCTTGTTGTCGCTGGGGCTGGCGGTGATTTTCGGGTTGCTCAATATCATCAACTTCACCCACGGTGCGCAATACATGATGGGTGCTTTCGTGGCGTATTTGTCTTTGCAGTGGTTCGGTTTGAATTACTGGGTGGCTTTTCTCATTTCACCCGTACTGGTGGCGGCAACCGGCATGCTGATTGAAAGAAGCATGCTGGTATGTTTGTACAAGCTTGACCATTTGTACGGTCTGTTGCTCACCTTCGGTCTGGCTTTGATCATTCAAGGTTTGTTCAGAAATGCCTATGGCGCATCCGGTATGCCTTATGCCGTGCCCGAGGTGTTCATGGGCGCGTTTGACCTCGGCTTCATGTTTCTGCCAAAGTACCGCGCCTGGGTGATTGTTTCCTCCATAGTTATTTGCCTGAGCACCTGGTTTGTGATCGAGCGTACCAAGCTTGGTGCTTATTTACGCGCTGCCACTGAAAATCCGGCGCTGGTGCAGGCTTTCGGTATCAATGTGCCACGCATGATCACACTGACCTATGGCTTCGGCGTCGGTCTGGCCGCATTGGCTGGTGTCATGGCTGCGCCCATCTACCAGGTCAGTCCCATGATGGGTGCAGACATCATCGTCGTGGTGTTTGCGGTGGTTGTGATCGGCGGCATGGGCTCGATCATGGGTTCTATCCTGTCAGGATTCGGTCTGGGTCTGATCGAGGGACTGACCAAGGTGGTTTACCCGGAGGCGTCCAACACAGTGATTTTTGTCATCATGGCTATCGTGTTGCTGATCAAACCTACCGGCTTGTTTGGAACGGAAAAATAAACCATGAACTATGCAGTCTCAGACAGTAAAGGCCTGAGCTACCAGTGGTTGGCTTTTGTCCTGATGTTCGCTTTTTTTGCTATTGCGCCGTATTTCATCTACCCCGTGTTTTTGATGAAGGTCATGTGCTTTGCCTTGTTTGCCTGCGCTTTCAATCTGTTGCTGGGTTTCGGCGGCCTCTTGTCATTCGGGCACGCCATGTTTTTCGGTACCGCCGGGTATGCTGCCGCACATGCCGCTAAGGTCTGGGGTTTGACACCGGAAATCAGTGTCTTGTTTTCCACCTTGTGCGCGACCTTGCTGGCCTGGGTGGTCGGTTTGCTGGCCATCAGGCGCCAAGGTATTTACTTCGCCATGATCACCCTGGCCTTGTCACAAATGGTCTACTTTGTATACCTGCAAACGCCATTCACAGGCGGCGAAGACGGGATACAGGGCGTGCCTCAAGGGATGCTGTTCGGTGTGGTAGACCTCAGTAACAGCACTGCCATGTACATGTTTGTACTGGGTATTTTTCTGGCCGGCTTTGCACTGGTATGGCGTATCGTTCATTCCCCTTTCGGACAGGTGCTCAAGGCCATCCGCGAAAACGAACAACGTGCTTTATCGCTGGGTTATGACACCGACCGTTTCAAACTGATCGCTTTTGTGCTCTCAGGTCTGGTCGCCGGTATGGCCGGCGGCACCAAGGCGCTGGTGTTTCAGCTGGCTTCGCTGACAGATGCGCACTGGACCATGTCCGGTGAAGTGGTGTTGATGACACTGGTCGGCGGCCTGGGTACCTTGTTCGGTCCGGTGGTCGGTGCTGCGGTTATTGTGACCATGCAAAACTATCTGGCGCAACTCGGTTCCTGGGTGACCGTGGTGCAGGGGCTGATTTTTGTGGTTTGCGTCATGCTGTTTCGCAAGGGCTTGATCGGCGAGATCGCGAGTCTCATCCGAAAGCCTTTGTAAGCATGTCCTTTACGGCCGCTTTCATTGTTTGACTTAATTTGAAATGCAGAGGTGCAAGTCATGAGTATATCGACACGCTGGAAAAACCGCCCTGCCGGTTCAACCTGGGGCGATTTCGGTCCGGACGACCAGGCCGGGCGCATGAATTTGCTGACCCGTGACAAAGTCATGCAAGGCATGGCTGAGGTCAAGCATGGCATCACCTTTAACCTGAGCCTGCCGCTGGATTACCCGGGCGGCAGCGTGCTCAACCCCAGACGCAGCGCGCCGGTGTTGCGGCCGACTGTGCGCAACGGCAAACCGAACATGAACTACCAGCTGTGGTGCGACGACCCTTTGTGCACTGACGTGATGAGCGACGATCTGGTCATCATGCATTTGCAGTACAGCACCCAGTGGGACAGTCTGGCACATGCGGGGTCCATGTTTGATGCGGACGGCGACGGTATTCCTGAACCGCTTTACTACAACGGCTACCGCGCCGGAATCGACGTGGTCGGCCCGGACAAGCCTGAGGGTGCCGGTATTTTTGATTTCATCAATATCCCCAAGGAGTCGACGTCTTACGCGAAAGCATTGGGCATCGAGCACATGGCCGAGCGCTGTGTGCAGGGCCGCGCGGTCATGGTGGATTTGCATGCCCACCTGGGTCATACCGGCGAGGCCGTCGGCTATAACGCCTGGATGCGCATTCTGGAAAAAAACCGCATCGAAGTGGAAAGCGGTGACATGGTGTGCATACACACCGGCTTCGGCCAGGTGTTGCTGGACATGAAACGCCAGCCTGATGCCGAGGTGCTGGCGCGTTCCGGCAGCACGCTCGACGGCCGTGATGAAAAACTCAAGCAGTGGATCACCGACAGCGGCTTGATCGCACTGATCGCCGACAACTACGCGGTCGAGGCCCATCCGGCGATGCCCGGCGACGGCGCCTGCGCCACCTTGCCCTTGCACGAGCACTGTTTGTTCAAGCTGGGTGTGCACCTGGGCGAGCTCTGGTACATGAGCCATCTGGCCGCCTGGTTGCGGGAAAACAAGCGTAGCCGCTTTTTATTGACAGCGCCTCCCCTGCGCCTGCCCGGCGCTATCGGTTCGCCGGCGGCACCTGTGGCGACGGTTTGAAAGCCTATTCAGCAAACTAATACTTATTGGTTAAATCCAAATATTTTGTTATATTTACTAATAAATTATCTAAGGAAGGTCTGAAAAAC
>SHXP01000091.1 GCA_009693225.1 Limnohabitans sp.
GATGACACCTTGCAGTATCACAAATTTTGCAGAGAAAGGGGCCTTGGCCGAACCGGTGGCCAGGGTTTTATTCTCGCTGTTCAAGGCTGTCACATTGAACTGGTATTCGTGGCCCAGTGTGGTGAAGTTTTTGGGGCAGGGGCCTTTGTAATTGTCCAGCTTGCCGGCCTCTATCTGAAATTCCGCTACAAAACCTTCGGCTTTGACCAATTCACCGCCGCCGTGGTTGTGTTTGTTATTGTCCAGATCAATCATCTGAATGCGCAAGCCAGTGGTGCCTTGTCGGGATATTTTTTAATTTCAGGGCGGGTGATGTGTTGTTGCAATGGTTTGACATCAGCCAGCGGAATTCAACTTGCAAATTGGTTTGTGACCAGACGAAGCCCGCCAGGCAGCTGAGTAATGCGCTGATAATCCATTTCATGGCTGACTCCTTAAAGATGTGCATTGTGACTTTATCACCCGTTACCCCGGCTTGCGGCATTGAATGCCAGGTCGGTTGATACACATCCGATCACTGTTTCACAGATCTCTCGGGCTGTCGTAATATCGGTGTTTTAATTTTTTTGTGTGGAAACCCATGAAAAGTGATATCGAAATCGCTCAACACGCCAGCCTCAAGCGCATTCCTGAGCTGGTCAAAAACTATTTGGACATAGCCGATGACCATTTGTACGCTTATGGTCACCACAAGGCTAAGTTGTCACTGAAGTACATCGCCGGTCTGCAGGACAAAAAAGACAGTAAGCTGATTCTGGTCACGGCCATTTCCCCTACTCCGGCCGGCGAGGGCAAGACCACCACCACCATCGGGCTGGGGGACGCACTTTGCAAAATCGGCAAGAAAAGTCTGATTTGTCTGCGTGAGCCTTCGCTGGGGCCGGTGCTCGGCATGAAGGGCGGTGCCACCGGCGGCGGCATGGCGCAAGTGGTTCCGATGGAGGACATCAATCTGCACTTCACTGGTGACTTCGGTGCCATCGGTCTGGCTCACAACCTGCTGTCTGCGATGCTGGACAACCATATTCACCATGGCAATGCCTTAAAGATCGACACCCGGCGCATTGCCTGGAAGCGCGTCATAGACATGAATGACCGCGCTTTACGCCAAATGGTGGTCGGTCTGGGCGGCACGGCCAACGGCGTGCCGCGTGAAGACGGCTTTGACATTGTGGTGGCCTCCGAGGTCATGGCCATCTTCTGTCTGTCGACCAGTCTGGCCGATTTGAAGCAGCGACTCGGACGCATTGTTGTCGCCTACAACACCGATGGCGCTCCGGTCCTCGCTTCCGATTTGCATGCGCATGGCGCCATGACAGCCTTGCTCAAGGATGCGCTGGCTCCGAACCTTGCCCAGACGCTGGAGAATAACCTGGCGTTTATCCACGGAGGTCCCTTTGCCAATATTGCCCATGGCTGCAATTCAGTGATTGCCACCAGCACAGCTGCCAAACTGTCCGACTATGTGGTCACCGAAGCCGGCTTCGGAGCAGATCTGGGGGCTGAGAAATTCATTGACATCAAATGCCGCAAAGCCGGAATGCAGCCGTCAGCGGTTGTTCTCGTGGCGACGGTCCGCGCACTCAAGTACCACGGAGGCGCGCCGGTCAAGGATCTCGGGGTTGAAAATTTACCCGCTCTTGAAAAAGGCATGGTGAATCTTGAGCGTCATTTGCACAATATCCGCCACCATTTCGGTTTGCCGTGTGTGGTTGCCATCAATCACCGCACCGAAGACACCGCGGCCGAGATAGCCATTCTCGAAAAAGCCTGTGCGGTCTATGGCGCCCAAGTGGTGGTAGCCAGGCACTGGGCGCAGGGGGGTGCTGGTGCGGTTGATCTGGCGCACGCGGTGGTGGCCTTGTGCGAACAGCCCAATAAATTTCAATTTGTGTATGACGAAAAGCAAAGTCTGTGGGACAAGGCTGAAACACTGGCGCGTAAGATTTACGGTGCCCAGGGCATCTCTGCTGATGCCAAGGCCAAGTCCTTGATTGACAAATTACAGGAGCAGGGCTACGGTCATTACCCGATATGCATTGCCAAAACCCAGTATTCTTTCTCCACCGATCCCAAGGCGCTGGGCGCTCCCAACGGGCATACCTTGCACATCCGCGAGGTCAGGCTTGCCGCAGGTGCCGAGTTCATAGTCCTGGTTTGCGGAGATGTGATGACCATGCCCGGTCTGCCCAAGATTCCCTCAGCCCACGCTATCGATATAAATGACAGTGGAAATATCGTCGGTTTATTCTGAAAGCATCTCATGAAAAAAACTCAGTACGTGGTCTCCTGCCTAAGTGCACTTGCATTAGCCGGCGGTGCTTTTTTGTTGTTCCCTTCGCTTGCCTTGTCAGACAATGACGATCAGGCCCTGATCGCCAAAGCCAATGCCTTGTTCAAACCCCTGCCTGCTTCGTCAGCGCTCGAAAATACCGAACTCACACCCTCGCGCGTTGCTCTGGGCAAGGCATTGTTTTTTGAGACCCGTGTTTCCTCCGACGGAAGACTAGGCTGTGCCACTTGCCACAACCCCGCTTACCACGGTGCTGATTCTCTGGCCCTGACCACGGGTATCAATGGCAAGGTGCTGGCGCGCAATGCCCCCACGGTGTTCAACACATCCCTGTTGATTGCCCAGCATTACGGCGGTAACCGTGCAACAGTAGAAGAGCAGGCATACAAGGCCTTGCTCAGCCCTGTTGCCTACGGCAATACCAGCAACGAACAAGTGGAAACCAAGCTCACGCAATTGGGCTACCTTCCATTGTTCAAGGCGGCTTATCCTGCCGATGCGAAGCCAGTCAATGTTGACAATTGGGGCAAAGCCATAGGTGCTTATGAACGAACCCTGTTAACTCCGGCACCGTTTGATAAATTCTTACAAGGTGATGCACAGGCGCTTTCCCGCCCTGCCAAACTGGGACTGGAGAAGTTCATCAATACCGGTTGTGCCGGTTGCCACAACGGCGTGACAGTGGGCGGTCAGTCTTACCAGAAATTTGGTATCACCCAGGACTACTGGCTGGTCACAGGCAGTACACCCAAGGACGCCTTTAAAGGCTATGACAAAGGCCGTTTCCATGACACCAAGGATGAGGCAGATGCTTTCATATTCAAAGTGCCTCAATTGCGCAATGTCGCTGTGACTCCGCCTTTTTTCCATGACGGCTCTGTAGCCAGTTTGCCGCAGGCGGTGCGCGTCATGGCTCAGTTACAACTCGGCAAGCAGTTATCAGACGAAGATGTCAGCCACATCGTCAGCTTTCTCGAAAGTTTGACCGGTGATATTCCTGCGGATTTTTCAAATGTCCCCAAACTGCCTTCCGCCCCGCATTGATATTTGATGAGACGGGGTGGTACCGGTTTTTGCTTGTCTCTGGTAACGGTATGCGTTGCTTTTCTAGCCGTCTTACCGTTGCCTGCTCTGGCGGAGTGGACTTATTTTTCAAACCTTGACGGAGACACCGTGCTGGTTGATAAGACCACGCTGGTGCAAAACAAGAACCGCAACTCCACCATCTGGATGCTGACCAATTACGGTAATCTCACTGTACAGAACGTGCTCTCGGTCAGCAAGTTGGTTGAATTCGATTGTGACCATGACAAATTCCGTTACCTGGCCGTTTACGGTTACGAGGGCCAAATGCAGACCGGTGCAAAATTGATCAATATCACTACGCCGTCGCAATGGGACAAGGTGAAATACGGTACCGTTCTCAAGAACCTTCAATTGATTGCCTGTTTGCGCGGGCCCTTGCTCAGATAAACAGCTCTAATCAACCTTCTCGCAAAAGAACACATCCATGGACATGCAATTTATAGAAACCAGACTGCTTCGTATCGGCTACAAAGAATGGAACCCGAAGGGCAGTCACACTATTGTGCTGGCCCATGGATGGCCTGACAGTATCCGCTGCTGGCACCACGTGGTGCCTCCTTTGGTGCAGGCGGGGTACAGGGTGGTGGCACCGGCTTTGAGAGGCTTTTTGCCCACCACTTTTTTACATGAAGAAACGCCGCGTACAGGTCAGTTGTCGTCCTTGGGACGGGACATGGTCGAATTTGTCGCCTCCTTGAACCTGCCGCAACCGCCCGTGCTGGCGGGCCACGACTGGGGTGCGCGTGCCGTGGCCAATGCCTGTGGTTTGCAGCCGGGCATTGCCAGTCACATGGTGCTGATGTCAGTGGGTTACGGCACCAACGATCCGGCGCAGTCGTTGAGTATGGAGCAAACCCAGTTGTACTGGTACCACTGGTTCATGGCCACCGAGCGCGGTAAATGCACAGTGCGCACCGAGGGTAAGGCGTTCGCACAACGCATGTGGGATACTTGGGCACCCGCCGGCTGGTATTTGCCAGATGAGTTTGATCAGACCGCGCTGGCTTTCAACAATCCGGACTGGGCGGAGATCACTTTGCATTCCTACCAGCACCGCTGGGGCCATGCGCAAAGCGACCCCCATTACGACGCAGATGAAAAAGCATTGCATCCTGCACCCGTGTTGAATGTACCTACCTTGATGCTGCACGGTGCGGTGGATGGTGTCAGTCTGCCTGCCACTTCGGCCAATAAGGAAAAGTTTTTCTGCGGCCGTTACGAAAGGTATTTGCTCAGCGGTGTCGGACATTTCCCGCAGCGGGAAGCTCCGCTTAAAGTGGCACAAGCCGTTTTAGATTTTTTAAAGTAATCAGCTTTCCAGCCATTCGCAGATGACTTGCCACTGTTGCAGGTCTCTTTGAACTTTGGAAGGCGTGAGATCAAACAGGCTGAGTCCGTGAGCTGCGAGGTGCAGGTAGTACTGTGTGTCGCGTAAAAAACCGATGATCGGCACTTCGAGTTTGTCCATGAACTCACGCAGTTTGCTGGCCGCAATGGTGCGTTCATCCACCCGCATGCCGACCATACCCAAATTTGTTTTGCTGTTCTTTGTGATTTCCCGCAACTGCTCAATGAATGCCTGAGACGCGTACATGTCAAAGATAGACGGCATGATGGGAATCAGCAGTTTGTCCGCTCTGGAGACGACTTCCTTGAAACGCCAGCCGCCAAGGCCTCCGGGAGTGTCAATCACCACATGGGTGGTGTCTCTAGGGGATTTGGCGGTCAATACCAGATCGGCCTGCAATTCCCAGGTGCTTATAGGGTTTGCTTGAGCAGGCCGCAGCCCCAACCACATGCGCGAAGACTGTTGCACATCTGCATCGCCGAGCATGACTGCGTGGCCGCGTGAAGCAAACCCCCCTGCTACATTGGTTGACAGGGTAGATTTTCCTGAACCCCCCTTGGGGTTGGCTATCACAATCACTGGCATATCAAGACAAATCCCACCCTTTTCTGTTTCGACAGTGTGTCAGTGCCTGATTGTACAAAGACTTACCTGATTGACTACTGTTTGTGGATAACAAGTAGTTCTTTAGGGGCATCATATCAACAGACCTGGCGCAATCAAACCCCCGTCCGTATTCACCGCTTAAATAAAGCACTACTCTGCCGGTTGCCTGTACACGTTTATATACAGCGCCCAGATAGGCCACAGCACACGCGGACTCGCAGACCTGGCCTTCGCTGACGATGACTTCAACCGCCTGCGTTTGAAACCATTTGCCCAGCTGAATGCCTAGTAGAAGATCGCCTTGCGCGGAATTGAGGTAAACCGGGCTCACGACCCGGCTGCCGTCACGCCGGATACAGGGCTGAATGGATTGCATGATGCTGTTCAGGCTGGACAGGCTGGTGCTGTTGATCGTGCCCGAAAACTCCATCACATCAAGCGCTCCGCTGGCGCATTCCGGGTATTGTAAACGGCTGTGTCTGGCCTGGAACAAATCGCCTTGGATCGAATTAACCAATTGAATTTGTGAACCGGGATAGCCATAGGAGTTTGACCCCATGACAACGTGAAACGGTACTTCCTGCTTGGCCTGACGCGGGTGGACACAACCTAGCAATGCCAGCAAAAACAGCAAGCCCAGTGCTCGTGGGGAAAGAAACATCATGGTTGACCTTGAGAAGATTGAGGATTCATTGACCTTTTCTTGGTCGACACCGCCGCTGAAAACTTGAGCTCACAGGCCTGTCTGTGCCTTGGGCAAAGACAGGCCTGCTGTGTCAGTTCAGTGCACCACCATCAGGGTGAACGGGAAGACATAGGCTTGCAAGGTGACCAGAATACCTACCAGACAGGCCAGTGCGATGGAATGGAAGAAGACGTAGCGCAGGATATCGCCTTCATGGTTGAACCAGCGGGTAGCGGTCGATGCGACCACGATCGATTGCGCATCGATCATCTTGCCCATCACGCCGCCCGAACTGTTGGCCGCACCCATCAGATTGGGAGACAGCCCCAGTTGTTCTGCAGCCACTTTTTGCATGCCGCCGAACAGCACATTGGATGCCGTGTCGGAGCCGGTGAGGGCCACGCCCAGCCAGCCCATCAGGGTGCCAAAGAAAGGATAGAACATCCCCGTATTCGCAAATGCCAGTCCCAGGGTGGTGTCGGTGCCTGAATAGCGGGTGAGGGAACCCAGCGCCAGCATCAGCACAATGGTCAGCAGCGAGTAACGCACCAGCCATAAGGTGTTGAAGAAAATGCGTATCAGTTGCAGCGGGTTGTACTTCATGACCAGACCGCCGACGATGGCTGACAACAAAATGCCGGTGCCGGTGGCGGACAGCAGATTCAAGGTGTAGACGGCCGCTTCAGTTTTAGGTGTAGGCACCACAGGCGGCATTTTTTCAATCAGGTTATGCAGACCTTCAAGCGGGAATTTAGGTGCAAAGATGGTGTTCCAGAATTCCTTGACCGGGGGCAGACCCCAGATGAAGATAAACATGGTCAGAATCGCCCAGGGTGTCCAGGCGCGGATCACGTCTGCGCGTGAATGCGTGGCATGAACCTTCGCCGCCGTTTGTTCACTGCCCGCGTCCTGTTCGTGACCTTTGAGTGAAACCGATGTCCATATTTCTGCAGGTTGCCAGATTTTCAGGAAGCCGACCAGGCAGGTCATGGAGACCACCGCAGCGAGGACATCCACCAACTCAGGGCCGATGTAGTTGGACACCAGGAATTGCATGATGGCAAAGCTGCCGCCGGTGACCAGAATGGCCGGCCAGATTTGCATCATGGCCCGGCGACCTGCAAATGCCCAGATCAGCCAGAACGGCACCAGCACAGAGAAAAACGGCAATTGACGGCCGACCATGGCAGATACCGCCATGGCGTCGTACCCGTGCACCTTGGCCAAAGTCAAAATCGGCGTGCCCAGAGCGCCGAAAGCCACAGGCGCCGTATTGGCAATCAAAGACAGTCCTGAAGCAGCCAGCGGTGAAAAACCCAGGCCGATCAAAATGGCCGCCGTCACTGCCACCGGGGTACCGAAACCTGCGGCACCTTCAAAGAACGCGCCGAAGGCAAAGGCGATCAGCAGCAGTTGCAAGCGACGGTCTTCTGTGATGCCGGCGATCGAATCCTGCAAAATTTTGAAGCTGCCGTTTTGTTCGGTCAACTGGTGCAGAAAAATGATGTTGAGCACAATCCAGCCGATAGGCAGCAGGCCGGTGAGTCCGCCGAACAAGGCTGCATTCGCTGCCATACTGAACGGCATGCCATAAGTGAAAATGGCGACAGCCAATGCGGCGATCAGACCTGCGGCTGCGGCGATGTGCGCCTTCATGTGCAGAAAACCCAACCCCACCAGCATGACGACCACGGGAATGGCAGCCAGTAATGTCGATAAAACCATGCTACCCATTGGGTCGTATATTTGTGGCCAAGTCATGTGGTGGTCTCCAAGCGGAAAAATGAAAATTATAGGAAGTACTGGCAAAGGGTTTTCCTATCCTACTCAAACAAAGAGGAAAAAATGATTGAACGTAACTTATTCAGCCCTGAGCATGAATCCTTTCGTGACAGTTTCAAGCGTTTCATGGCGGCTGAAATTGCGCCGTTTCATGCAGATTGGGAAACCCAAGGCTATGTAGACAAGGCGGTGTGGGGCAAAGCCGGCGCTTTGGGATTCCTGAGCATGAGCATGCCGTCTGCTTACGGGGGGTCAGATGCGGATAAATTGTTTTCTGTCATTCAAATCGAAGAACTCAGCGCGGCAGGTTTCAACGGCATCGGATTCGGGCTGCATTCGGAAAGGTTCTGTCGCAATAAGAAATTCTGAAGAATCTTACCTACTACCAGTAGCGTATTTGCCCTATGCCAAACACCACCTATAGCGTCCCTGAAAAACTGGAAATCCTTATTGCGACAGAACCTCAAACCCTCCTACTCCCGGCCGCGCGTCAGTGATGACAACGCCTATGCTGAGTCGCTGTTTCGTACCGCCAAGTACCGGCCAGAATTTCCTGCCAAGGGCTTTGCCG
>SHXP01000092.1 GCA_009693225.1 Limnohabitans sp.
TTGGTAACTGGCGCGTTCTTGTCATGTCCAAGGTGCTCGGACATCTCGGCATCAAGGGCACGCTCGACAAGCAACTTGGTTAATTGCTTTAAAAGCCCGTTCTCACCAATCAAATCTTCTGGCTTTTTGTAATCAGCCAGCAGGCTATCGATGAGCTCTTTGGGTACTGCTTTCTTTGAATTTACGGTCATATCCACTCCTGGAAGTTCGACGGTTACCCGCCATTAGACCGTTTACACAAAATTCAGTACACCCCCATTTGTGGATGGTGAGGAAACGAATCCTGGTCGCCAATGGGTGAGTGCGCTTAAAACAGGGCAAAAGCCCTCAGTGAGGGGGAGAAATCGCTTGAAAATGCCGCAAAAGAGAGGGATTTTTCAATCAGATCATTGCAAATTTCACATGGTGAAGATTTGCTATCCAAAAACTTTTATAAACTGAGTTTTTCAGACCATCCCAAGCACTGCGAATACAGCACGCACAAAACGATGGCACAGGCACTGGAGGCAGACCCTCAATCACGTGACAACTGCAACAACTGAGAGCCCATATGATCTGCACCTGCTTTTCACAGAACACAAGGACATCAGATGATTCGCTATCTCAAGCGCGGCAAAGACGCTCAAACCAAATCCGACGCGGACACCAAGGTGCGTGCCAAGGTGGAATCCATCATTCATGCCATTGAGTCACGCGGTGACGAGGCGGTGCGTGAATTCAGCCGCCAATTCGACAACTGGGACCCGGCCGACTTTCGTCTGTCACAACAGCAGATTGAGGCGGCTGTCAAATCGCTGTCGGCGCGCGAGCTAGAAGACATCCGCTTCGCCCAGACCCAGATCCGTGGTTTCGCGCAGATTCAGCGCGGCAGCATGCAGGACGTGGAAGTCGAAACCCTGCCCGGCGTCGTGCTCGGACACCGGCATATCCCCGTCAGCTCGGTGGGCTGTTATGTGCCCGGCGGCAAATACCCCATGATTGCATCCGCCCATATGAGCGTGCTCACCGCCAAAGTGGCCGGGGTCAAGCGCATTGTGTCTACCGCGCCGGCGTTCCAAGGCGCGCCGCACCCGGCCATCGTCACCGCCATGCATTTCGCCGGTGCCGATGAAATACTCACGCTCGGCGGCGTGCAAGCCGTCGCGGCCATGGCCATAGGCACGGCGTCCATCGGCCAGGTCGATATGCTGGTCGGCCCGGGCAATATGTATGTCGCCGAGGCCAAGCGCCAGTTGTACGGCCGCGTCGGCATCGACTTGTTTGCCGGCCCGACTGAAACCCTGGTGATTGCCGATGAAACGGTTGACGGCGAAATCTGCGCGGTGGATCTGCTGGGCCAGGCCGAACACGGACCGACCTCGCCCTCGGTGCTGCTGACCAACAGCGAGAAACTGGCCAAAGACACCATGGCTGAAATCGCGCGCCAGCTCACGCTGCTGCCGACCGCGGCCATCGCAGCGCAAAGCTGGGCCGAGTTCGGCGAGGTCATCGTCTGCGACACCTACGAGGAAATGCTGGACAAAGCCAACGAGATCGCCTCCGAGCATGTGCAGATCATGACGTCAAAGGACGTGTGGTTCGAGACGCATATGCAGAACTACGGCGCGCTGTTTGTCGGCCCGCGCACCAATGTGTCTTTCGGCGATAAGGTGATAGGCACCAACCACACGCTGCCGACCAACAAGGCGGCGCGTTACACCGGCGGCCTGTGGGTGGGCAAGTTTTTAAAAACCTGCACCTACCAGCGCGTGCTGACCGACGAGGCCAGCGCGCTGGTCGGCGAGTACTGCTCGCGCCTGTGTCACATGGAGAATTTCGCCGGACACGGCGAGCAGGCGAACATCCGTGTCAGACGCTACGGCACGCACGCCGAAGTGCCGTGGTACCAGCCGGTGCCGGCTGCAAGCGACGCGTAAACGCAGCGCCTTCAATCCTGCTTGATGCCCACCGCTTTGACAATCTGTGCATAGCGGGCCAGGTCTTTTTTGATGTCCTCGCCGAATTTGTGCGTGCTGCCCGGCGCGGCGTAAATACCGAAGGTCTTGAGCTTTTCCCTGACCTCGGGATCGGCCAGCACCGCATTGAGCTCGGTGTTCAAACGCTCGACCACAGCACGCGGCGTCCTGGCCGGGGCCATCAGACCGACCCAGGAATTGATATCTACATCCGGCACACCGCTTTCGATGAAAGTCGGCACCTGCGGCAGGCTGCTGATGCGCTGCATACCGGTGACTGCCAGCGCATTCACTCGCCCTGACTTGATGTGCTGCGCCGCGCCGGCCACGGCCACAAAGCCCAGCGGTATGGTGCCGCCCAGCACATCCAACAGCGCCTGGCCGCCGCCCCTGTAGGCCATGTGCGTCAGGTTGGCCCCGGTTTTCTGCTTGAACAGTTCACCTGCCACATGCGCCGTGCCGCCGCTGCCCGAGGTGCCATAAAACAAGCCGTCGCTGCGGGTTTTGGACAGGGCAATCAGCTCTTTGATGGTTTTGGCATTCACCCCGGGGTGCGCCACCAGCACCAGCACCGCGTCGCCGATTTTGCCGACCGGCGCGAAATCGTTCACGGTGTCGAAAGGCACTTTTTCAAACACATGCGGGTTGATCACCATGGTGCCGTCAAAGGCCAGCAGTAAGGTGTAACCATCGGGTTCGGCCAGCGCCACCGCCTGGGTGCCGATGTTGCCCGAGGCACCGGCCTTATTGTCGACCATCACCTGCTGACCGAGCCGCCTGGACAACTGCTCGGCGATCAAACGCGCGCTGGTGTCAGACACACCGCCCGGCGCAAACGGCACGATCAGGCGCACGGGCTTGGACGGGTACACGCTCTGTGCCCACAACTGCGTGCAACCGAAGACACACAGCCACCACAGCGCCCGCAGGCATTGGTGAAAGTTCATCACGCGTAGCCCGGCGGCACTTGAAACGCGGCGAATTCTTTTTCCAGCATTTTTGCAAAATCTATGCATAACAGGTCGCCGTATTGCGGGCCGATGATTTGCACGCCGCTTGGCAGGCCGGCCGGCGTCAAACCTGCCGGCGCCACGGTAGACGGCAAATAAGCCATGCCCGAATAACCGGCCCAGAACAATTGCGTGGTGGTCGGCTGCGCTTGGCCGTTGACATCAATCATGCGTTCCCAGCGCTCGCCTTTCTGGTTGTGCACAAACGCTGTGGTCGTGGCGGTCGGGCACAACAGGAAATCGCAGTCTTTAAAGAATGCCTCCCACTGCAACTGCATGCGGTAGCGCTTTTCGTGCAACTGCAGCCATTCGTAATGCGACAGCGCGCAGCCGCGCAGCATCCACGCCTCGTAGTCGTCACGTTTGGGGGCCAGGGCGGCCGCGCGTTGCTGTATGCCGCGAAACTGCGTTTGCGACAGGTTGCGTGCAGTCGCAGCGCGCAACAGCAGAATGAAGGTCTGGTGCGCCTCGTGCAGATCGATGTCCGGCCTGGCGTTGTCGCTGACCTTGGCACCGGCCTTGGCCAGGAAATCCGCCACGGCTTGAATGCGGTGTTGCACCGCCATGTCTACCGGTGCCGTGGCTGCGGTTGTCAGCACCGCCACCTTGAACTCTTTCCAGTGTTTCTTCACCGGTTTTTGCAAATTGACGCGCCAGCCGCGTGAGTGCACATCGTCGCCGCCCGCCATGATGCCCAGCGCGATTTCCAGATCACGCGCGCTGCGTGCCAGAGGACCGGCCACGGCGATGTCATCGGGCGATGCAAACGCAGGCAGCGCATGGCCTTCGATGGAACACAAACCGTAGGTGGATTTGTGGCCGTAGACACCGCAGTAATGCGAGGGGTCGCGGATGGATGCACCGATGTCGCTGCCGGTTTCCAGCGCCGTCAAACCGGCGGCCAGCGCCGCCGCCGAACCGCCGGATGAACCGCCGGGGCCCCGCGTCATGTCCCAGGGGTTGTTGGTGGTGCCGTAGACCGGGTTGAAGGTCTGCCAGTCGGCCAGCATGGCCGGCACATTGGTCTTGCCGAAGATGACCGCCCCGGCGGCGCGGTAACGCTTGACGGCGTCTGCGTCTGCGGCGGGCAGGTGCTGCTTCATGTCCACCCTGCCCCAGGTGCTGGGGAGGCCGGTCATGTCAAACGACTCCTTGATGGTCATGGGCACACCGTGCAAAGGACCGCTGCTTTCGCCGCGCAGCGTCATGCGGTCGGCGGCACGCGCCTGCTTTTTGGCGCGCTCTATGTCCAGCACCACGACGGCGTTGAGTGCCGGGTTGAAGCGCTCGACGCGTTTGAGGTAGGCGTTGAGCAACTCCAGGCTGCCGATTTTTTGCTGACGGATGGCAGCGGCCAGCTTGTGCGCCGGTGCGAAGGGATTGAAGCTCATGGGGTTCAGCCTTTAATCGAACAATTTGACCGGTAACTAGGGTTTGGCGGGCGACGGGGCTTCCAGACCACCGAGGTAGAAACGGTTGTGCGTCGGCGAAATGACGAGTTCGTTGACGCAGGCGCGTGCCGGCATTTGCGCCAGAAACAAAATCGCGCGGCCCATGTCCACGGGCTGCACCATGCGCTTGCGGGTTTCTTGGGACGGTGGTACCGGGCGTTTTTCCAGAATGGGCGTGGCGACCTCACCGGGCAGCAGCGAGGTGGCGCGTATGCCGTGGCCGCACTCTTCCATGTTGATCGATTCGCTCAGGGCTAGCACCGCGCGCTTGGTGGCGTTGTAGGCCGGGCCGGTGAGCTTGGAGGCGTAGAGACCGGTCCAGGACGACACGTTGACGATCAGGCCGCCGGCTTGCGCGCGCATGGCAGGCAGCACCGCGTGCACGCAATAGAACAAGCCGTTGAGGTTGATGTTGACCACATCGTCCCAGGCCTCGGTGCTCAGCACGTCAAGGTTGCGTTTGGTGGCGTTGACGCCGGCGCTATTGACCAGAATGTCGATGCGGCCGTGCGCGGCCAGTATCTGCTTCGCCACGGCGTTGACCGCGTGCTTGTCGGCCACATCCAGCAACACCGGTTCGGCGCTGCCCAGTGCCTGCAACTGCGCAATCGCCGAGGCATTGGTCACGGGGTTACGCCCGCTGATGACCACGTGCGCCCCGGCTTTGGCCAGTTCAACGGCACCGGCCAGGCCGATGCCGCTGCCGCCGCCGGTGATCCAGGCCACCTGCCCTTTGAGTGAGTCTTGCATGTGTGTCTCCTTGTTGTTGTGTGCGCAGGCTGAGCTGCGGTCAAGGCTATGTTAAGTGCTGCGGTTTAAATACTTTTTGCAAGCACTTCCCTGCCCGGCTTCTTGAACACATTTTTCATGTTCCAGTCCAGGAACTGAGGCGCGGGCCGCATACCGGTGTGCTGCGGCGACAGCAAGACATGGCCGTGGTGCTGCAACTCGCCTTGCAGTCCCCGGTTGCCGACGATGGCGTGCTGGCTGAAGACGATGCGGTGCGCACCCGGCTCGACGGTGAACACGCCCAGGTCGAACAGCTTGTGGCGCAAGGCGCAAGGCGCACAGCGACAAACCGTTGGGCTCGACGTCCAGTCCTTCGTGCGTGTGCCATTGGATGTGCGCGGCCTCGAGCCCGGCGCTGACGCTGCCGATGCGCAAATCGAAACCGCAGACACAGCAGCGGTACTCGTAGGCGCGCAGCACCCGCTCGCGAAACGCCGGGTCGCGCCGCCTGCGCGTGACCGCGCCATAAGCGGGCGGGTCGGGCTCGGCAGCGATCAACACCGCCGGCGGTTGAAGCGACAAACCGAGTGCCGCCGCGATATCGCCGTGCAAAGTGGCGGGGAAATACGCGTCCAGCACGCGCGCGGCCACCGCTTCGAGCAAACCGGGCGTGGCGCGCAAAGCCTGGTCGATATCAGCAGGAAACCCGGCACTGACCTGCGGGTCGCGCAGCTCGCTGAGGGATGGTGCGCCACCGGGCGCGCACTTAATCAATTGCAAAGGGTCGTTAAATTCCCAGACAGCGCCCTGCTTGTCGTTGCGCAGGTGCCAGAAAGGGTAGTGCCTGGTTTTGGCGGCAGAACCGGGAGAAAACTCGGTCAGTACCTCTTTTAACTTGGCGTCGATATCCGAAAAGTGCACCAGCCGCGATTGACCGTGTTGTACACGGGCCAGCACCAGCAGTATGAGCATGGGCTTGTGCGGCGCATAGCCGGCGCCGGTTTGTGCGCGGCGGATACGGTCAAAGGCCTGCAAGACCTGCCCGGCGGGTTTCATCTCAGCGCTGCGGCTCAGCCGGGCGTGCCGACCAGTAATCGGCCTTGTCCGGAAACAACCAACGCACGCCGCCGCGTGCGTCAGCCACGTCACCGGCATAGCGCGGAATCATATGGACATGCACATGCGGCACGGTTTGCCCGCCGGCCGGTCCGTCGTTGATGCCGATGTTGAACGTGTCGGGCTTGAACTCCGCATCGAGTTGCGCCTTGGCCTGTTGCAGCAAAGCCAGCAGCGCCGTTTGTTCAACTTCCTGCAATTCAAAAAAACTGCCCGCGTGCCTGCGCGGTATCACCAGCGTATGCCCGGGCGACACCGGGTAAGCATCGCGAATCACCACGGCGCTGTCGCTGGACAACAGAATGCGCCCGGCCGGCAGCGTGCAAAAAGGGCAAGCAGTGTTCATGTCAGACGCCGTCAGCAGGAGTGCAGTCCACCGCTGAGCAGCACCACGGCCTCGGGAGCTGCGGCAAGACTGTGATTCATATGGAAACCCCTTTTGCGGCCATGAAATCAGTTTAGCCGGATACAGTGCACAAGGCACGGCTGAGTCAGGTTTTGCATGAGCTTTGCAGGCTCAAATGCCGGGCTTGCCAACAACTAGCATGAAAGCATCCGTATGTTTGGAATGAATGACTCAATGAAAAAGAATTTTCTGGTGCTTTTGCTGCTGTTGCCGTGTTTTGTACATGCCGGGCAAAGCGATTGCGGTTTCATCCGCGACCTGGACCAGCAGGCGTATTGCCGCGCTGTCTACGGCAGCGGGCAAAGCCAGTGCGGCTTCATCCGGGATAACGACCTGCAAGCCATTTGCCGGGCCCATACCGGCGGCGGCGCCAGCCAGTGCGGTTTCATACGCGACCGGGATATGCAGTCTCAATGCAGGGCAGGAACCCGCTGATGAAGCGGGCCCGGACGACAAGCCGGACATCTCCGGCGTGAAATAACTCTCGCCGGCAAGCGCAAGCGCAAAGGCTGAAGGGTTTTTATTCCGGGCTGGGATCAAAAAAGCGGATAACCGGAGCTGCTGCGGCGTAAGGGGCCAGTGCGTCAGCCAGACCCGTGTCAATGCGCCCTTTCAAATATTTTTCGTAATACTCTTTTCTCTTCCATTTTTCAATGATCAAGACAGTGTCCTGCGCTTGCTCTATATAAACAATCAATTCAATGAAGCCGTCGTAGTTGCGTGTGGCAGGAAAGGCCGGCCCGAAGACCTCAGAACACAGCGCTTGCGCTTTGCCCGGTTTTGTTTTCAATTCCACCGAGACCATAGTGAAACTGCCCTTGGTTTCCGCCTGAGCGCTGAGGGATGACCTGAATAAAACCATACCCGCACCCACGGTAGATACTTCACGGAAGAAACCACGCTTAGACAGTTCATTCTGTGATTTATTTTCAATTTGAAATTTATCACTCATTGCATCTCCAAGTTTGTTTTATGGCCGGAATAGGCTTGGGTATCATACCTAAAAATGATATTTAATTACTATTTTAATGCATTAAAATACTTATTATAAGTATTTTAATACTCTTTTAAGCGTTGATGAACACCGGCTTAAAAATCACAGGTGATCGGGAAATGCGGATGAATGGCATAGCAGGAACCCTGACAGCGCAGGCTCTTCCAAAGAACCCCGCCCTGTGCCTTGTCCGCATACACGCGCATGTAAATCGTCTCATGGCTGATGGGCAGTTTGTCTGCAATCTGCTCAGGACTCCATTGCGTATGCAGCAAATGACAAACTTCATTCCATGCCCAAGGCTGAACGGTTGGCGCATTGCGGCTGTTATGTGCTCGATGGGTCAACATCTCGCAAGCCTGCTTGGGGCGGTAACCCCGGGAACCAGCATTGCGATTCAATTCCCGACTGATGGTGGATTTGTGCCGGTCCAGCTGTTTGGCTATCTCAGACTGATCGTGTCCGGCTTTCAAGAGGGCGTGAATCTGATATCTTTCAGCTTGGCTGAGGTGTTTGTAGGTCATGAGCAACTTCGACTGCCAGGTCAAGAAGCCTTGAATGCTAAACATCCTCAGCCACCTTATTGCGGTTGGTCAACGTTGCACTTCGTACTTGAATCCGCCCTTT
>SHXP01000093.1 GCA_009693225.1 Limnohabitans sp.
CGCTCTACACATTGCTACAGATTCTTTCAGTGTCGGTTTTCGAGAAAACCCATATTTCATGCGCCTTGCGGCCCGATCCCGTAATCACGGAAACATTGCTCAGCTCTAACCAATTGAATTTGTTCAATTTTTAACCGGACACTACTGTAGTATGGTGAACAATGACTGCGAAAGAGGATCATCCGGTTTTTGTTTGATAACGCCCGAACCAGAGTCGCCATACCAACAGCCCTGACAAAATAACTGTATAAAACCATACTTCGGTAAAATTATTCTTGCCCGCACGCATCCAGTAAAAGTGCAGCAGCGCAAACAGCGGCAACACATAAACCAGTCTATGCAGTTGCTGCCATCGTTTACCGCCCAGCCAGCGCACAGCGGCATGGCTGGAGGTCAAAGCCAGCGGCAGCATGAACACAAAACACAGCATGCCCATCCAGATGAAAGGCCGTTTAAGCAGGTCTTTGGCTATACCGTCAAGATCGAAGCTCTGGTCAAACCAGGCGTAACACAGCAGATGCAGACAGGCATAAGCGAAAGTCGCCAGACCCAGGCTGCGGCGAAAGCGGATCAATTCCGGCATGCCCGTCAGCTGCCGCAACGGCGTGACCGCCAAGGTCAGGCACAGTGCGCGCAAGGTCCAGTCGCCGCTGGAACGGCTCAAGGCCTCGGCCGGATTGGCACCGAGTGCGTCATTGAACAAAGCCCATAACAACCAGAAAAACGGCAATGCCAGAACAAGCTGAAACAGGATTCTGGTCTGCGGCAAAAGTAAAAGCTGTCGCAATGGCATGTTGATCAGCTGACTCCGTCAAAGATACGCTTTTTGCTGGTCTGCTAATGACCGGTCAAGCCTAGGCAGGCAACAGTTTCGGGCTGAGTTAAAAATTCTTTGCGAGGTCCATGCCTGCATATAACTGCCCGACTTGCGCCTCATAGCCGTTGAACATCAAGGTTTTGACTTTTTTGGTCAGAATGCCGCCATCGCCGATGCGCCGCTCGCTGGCCTGGCTCCAGCGCGGGTGGTCAACGTTCGGGTTTACGTTGGAATAAAAACCGTATTCATGCGCCGCCGCCTTGTTCCATGCGGTGGCGGGCTGGTTTTCGGTGAAACGGATTTTCACAATGCTTTTTGCGCTCTTGAACCCGTATTTCCAGGGCACTGTCAATCGCACAGGCGCGCCGTTCTGATTGGGCAGCACTTCACCATACATGCCGAAAGTCAGCAAGCTCAGCGAATGCATGGCTTCATCCATGCGCAAGCCTTCGGTATAGGGCCAACTGAGTATGCGCGAGCCCACATAAGGCATGGTCTTGGGGTCGGCCAGCGTGATGAACTCCACGTATTTGGCGCTGCCCAGGGGTTCGGCCCGCTTGATGAGTTCGGACAGTGAGTAACCGACCCAGGGAATCACCATCGACCAGCCTTCGACGCAACGCAGGCGGTAGATCCGTTCTTCCATCGGGCTGAGCTTGAGCAGGTCTTCCAGGTTGAGCCGCCCCAGTTTTTTCACCAGACCTTCGATCTCTATGCCCCAGGGCCGGGTTTTCAATGTGTGAGCGTTGTCCGCCGGGTCCGACTTGTCGGTGCCGAACTCATAAAAATTGTTGTAGGTGCTGGCGTTCTTGTAGGGAGTGAGGGCGTCAGATGCCTGCGCCCCCGCCAGCGTGGACACCGTGGCGTTCAAGGGTGCGAGTTTGCCGGGGCGTGTCACCGGGGATTGCGCCATGGAAGCGCCTGCGCCGGCCATCCATCCTGCCGCCGCCATCTGCTGCAAAAACTCGCGGCGCCGCGCATACACATGCGCCGGTGTGATTTCGCTGCCTGCCTGGTGGTTAAACCTATTGTCCGGTAGAATCAACATCATGCAATTCCTGAAAATAAAAAAGGCCGGCAAGCAGCCAGCCTTGATGGGTTGAATTGACGCCTGGTCAGTTCAATCCAGCGATGTAGTCTGCCAGTGCCTTGATTTCGCGGTCATTTAATTTAGCAGCGACCTGGCTCATTTGCAGGCTGTTCTTGCGAACACCGTCACGGAACTGGGTCAATTGGGAAGTGGTGTAATCGGCGTGCTGGCCGCTCAAGCGCGGGTATTGTGAAGGAATGCCGGCACCATTGGGGCTGTGGCATCCGGCACAAGCCGGTATCTGGCGATCGGCAATGCCGCCACGGTAAATCTTCTCTCCGAGCGCGGCCAGTTCTTTGTCTTTGGCAAAACCGGGTTTGGCCTTGGTACTGCCCAGGTAAGCGCCGACATTGCGCATATCATCTTCACTGACCGCGGCGACAAAGCCCATCATGACCGGGTTGGCGCGCTTGCCTGATTTGAATTCGGCAAGTTGCTTGGCGATGTATTCCGGGTGTTGCTGAGCAAGTTTGGGATTGACGGGAATGGCTGAATTGCCTTCGGCGCCATGGCAGGTCACACAGATGCCGTTGAAAACGGTCGAACCCTTGGCAGGGTCTGCCTTGGCAGGTGAGGGTGCTGCGCCTTCAGCATGCACAGACAGGAAAAAGCCCGTCAAACTGACGGTCAACAGCGTACGGACAAGAAAAGTCATGGCAGTCAGGTCTGAATAGGTCAATACGAGATTCTACAATGCACATCAGCGCCCGACGGGTTGCACGTAAAGAAAAACCATGGTTAACCCCCCTATTGCAGTCGATGCCGGCCGTTCAGACCGCGTCAAACAGGCTGTAGGCTGGCTGCACACCGCCAGATTTCTCACGACGGCGGCGCAACTACACCATTTGCCGGCCTATGACCAGCCGGAAATTGCTTTCGTCGGCCGTTCGAACGCCGGTAAATCCACCTGCATCAATGTGCTGACACAACAGCGCCAGTTGGCCTACGCCTCCAAAGCCCCGGGGCGCACGCAGCACATCAATTTGTTTGCGCTGGGCCGCCAGAACCAGACCGACACCGTGCTGGCCGACCTGCCCGGCTACGGCTACGCTGCGGTGCCCAAGGCTGACAAGGTCCGCTGGCAGCGCGTCATAGCCAATTACCTCATGACACGCGATAACCTCAAGGGCGTGGTGCTGATGTGCGACCCGCGTCTGGGCGTGACCGAGTTGGATGAAATCCTGCTCGAAGTCATACGCCCCAAGGTGGAAGAAGGACTGAAGTTCCTTATGCTGCTGACCAAGGCCGACAAGCTCAACCGCAGCGAAGCCGCCAAGGCCTTGTCGATTGCCAAACTGCAATCCGGCGGCGGCCAAGCGCATTTGTTTTCCTCGCTCAAAAAACAGGGTGTCGAAGACGTCAGCCTCAAACTCTGGGAATGGACCCACCCGGCCATGGCAACACCATGATTTGCTTTGAACGCATAACTTTGCCTCACGGCATCAGCCTCGACTGCCGCCTGGCAGGGCGGGCCGGGCAACCGGTCATGCTGTTCCTGCACGGTTTTCCTGAAGCTGCTTTCGTCTGGGATGAACTGCTGACACATTTCAGCCTGCCGGCAAACGGCGGTTTCTTATGCGTGGCACCGAATATGCGCGGCTACGCCGGCTCCTCCGCGCCCGCAGACGTCAAGGCATACCGGGTCAAGGAACTGGTCAAAGACATCACCGCCTTGAAATTGCAACTGTCAGCTGATGCACCGCTGGCGGCTCTGGTGGCGCATGATTGGGGCGGTGCAGCGGCCTGGAATGTGGCCAACCAGCGTCCTGGATTGATGCACGGTCTGGTCATCATCAATTCACCACACCCGGGTACTTTTTTACGTGACCTGAAACACGACCCGGTGCAGCAGGCAGCCAGTCAGTACATGAATTTTCTGATCCGCCCGGACGCTCAGGAACTGCTGGCGGCTGACGACTACCGCAGACTGTGGACGTTTTTCATCAGCATGGGCGCTGACAACGGCCCGCACGCCTGGCTGAACGACACCGTGCGCGCGCAATACAGGGCGGTCTGGCAACAGGGGCTTAACGGTGCATTGAACTATTACCGCGCCTCGCCCATGCGCCCGCCGCGCCCGGATGACCCGGCAGCCACCAGCATTGACCTGCCGGTGGAAATGCTGCGTATCTCTGTACCGACACTGGTGATATGGGGCATGCAGGACAGCGCCCTGCCTCCCGGCTTGATCAACGGTCTGCAGGACTATGTGCCTGTCCTGCAATTGCACAGGATCGCTGACGGTACCCATTGGCTCGTGCATGAACAACCGGCGCTGGTGAGCAGCATTATCGGCAACTGGATCCGCAGATAAGAGAGTTTTCTTCCGACATTCAGTCGCAGGGGTTTACAACACGCCATCTCTTATTCATGGGAGCCGGCGGCTTCCCAGTTACAACATGGCAACTTTTCTGCATGTCGGTTGCGGCAATAAACGCAAAAACTCCACCACCCGCGCATTCGATAACCCGCAATGGCAGGAGGTGCGACTGGACATCGACCCCAAAATGAAGCCAGACGTGCTGTGCAGCATCACACACATGCCTGATGTACAGGACAGCAGCGTGGATGCCATTTTTTCCAGCCATAACCTGGAACACTTGCATGTACACGAGGTTCCTGCCGCACTGCGCGAATTCATCAGAGTTCTCAAACCCGATGGTTTCATGGTGCTCACCTGCCCGGATATGCAAGCCATAGCGGCGCTGATTGCTGAAGACAAATTGATGCAGGTGGCCTACACCTCTGCGGCCGGTCCCATCACGCCGCTGGGCATGGTTTATGGTCTGCAAAAAGCCCTAGCCGGGGGCGATATGCACATGGCACACCGTTGCGGATTCACCCAGAAGGTTCTGGTCGCAACGCTACAGGGTTGCGGCTTTACAGCCGTGGCGTCAATCCGCCGGCCTAATCAGTTTGACCTGTGGGCGCAGTCCAGCAAAAGCTCGCGCGCAGCCGATGAACTCCAGGCCATGGCGCTGGCGCATTTCCCGCCGGGCCTCACTGCCAGCGGTACAACTCAGGCTGCCCCGGCGGTCGCGTCTTGAATCTTTTGTGCACCCAATAATATTGAGCCGGCGACTCTTTCACCCGGGCTTCAATTTCCTTGTTCATGGCATCCGTATCAGCCTGCAAATCCCCTTGCGGATATGACTGCCACAGCGGCCCGAGTTCGATGCTGTAACCGGCAGGGGTCAGGCGCGTGACCAGGGTGCAGATGCGTGCGCGCGACAACTTGACCAGGCGCGGCAATGAATTGGTGGTGGCGGCAGACACACCGAAGAAATCCGACCAGACTGCGCCCTGTATGCCGAAGTCCATGTCCGGCGAATAATGCAAACGCATGCCTTCGCGCAGTATCTGCAACAAGGGTTGCGCCCCCTCATTACGCGCCACCAAGCGTACCCGCGAGGAGCGGTTGCGGCCCTGCATCATCCAGTCTTGAACATATTTGTTGCTCAAAGGCACGTAAACACAAGCCATTGGAATCTGCTTCAACAAGGTCATGGCAACGCCGCCGGCGTCCAGACCGACAAAATGCGGAGCCAGCACGATCAAAGGCCCGCTGTCCTGGAATACATCGAAATCACCGTTGAAACGCAAGCGCTGGTTCAACACATGCGGCGGGGCGTGCCACAACCAGGCACGGTCCCACAGCGACTGTCCGAGCAGCACGAAATGTTCTTTGGCCAATTGACGCAATCGGTCTTCAGAGAGTTGCTCAAAGCACAAACGCAGATTGGTCAGCACAACGTTACGTCGACGCGCCGACACCCGGAAAAACACGTGTCCGGACAGCCAGCCCAACCATCGCAACACCGGTAATGGCAACAACGACAGCACTTGCATGCAGCGGGTAACAGGGTTGAACACAGTCAGGCCTCGTGACGGGGTTGTTTGAATCGGGCATAGCCCCAAAGGTATTGCTCAGGGCATTGTCTGATTAATTCTTCCATCGCGCGGTTGATTTGTAGCACCGCTGTGTCCACATCAGCCGCCAGTGTTTCCTGCATAGGCTGCACGTGTATGCAATAGCCCCGGGCACGCGGCAAACGCTCGCCCCAGGCCAGCACGATGCAGGCACCGGTTTGCATGGCCAGCCTGGCGGCCAGCGTCATCGTATAAGCGGAACGTCCCCACATACTGGACCAGATGCCCATGCCTTCGGGCGGCACCTGATCGGGCAGCAAACCTACCGCCTCACCGCGGCGCAAAGCTCTCAACATCTGCCGCACGCCTTCCATGCTTGTGGGCACGGCCTTGAGATAGGGACGGTCACGCGCCTGCAACAGCAAATCTTTGAGCCAGGCCTGGCGCGCAGGCCGGTAGAGAATCGTCATCGGCCCGTGACCCGCGCCGAAGGTCTGCGCCTGGGTGGGGGCAGTGATTTCAAAACAGCCCAGGTGCGGGGTTAAAAACACAATACCCTTGCCTGCGGCATAAGCCGATTCAATGTGCTCTATGCCTTGCCATTGCACAGGCATGTCACCGCCGAACCAGACACGAAAGGCTTCCAGTGCCTGACAGCCGGCAGCGCCGATGGCGGACCACACCTGTGCGAAGCTGTAACCGGCCTGCTGAGCGTGCTGCCGGAATTGCATACGATAGCGCGGCGAGGCCCACCAGGTTAACCAGCCCAGCAGGCAGCCGATACGCTGCACCCACAGCAAGGGAAGGCCGGAGAGCCAGCGCATCAAAAGAGCCATAAGATCATGTAAATACTTGTTTAGAATAGCTATTGTCGCTGAGTTAATGAAGCAACTTGCAGGGCGACAGACTCGCAAGGGTAGGCTGTTCATCAGCCATCTGCTAAAGCGTTCGCCAGGCTCTTATGGAATGGCAACGCGTCAACCTTCAACAGGAGTTTTCCATGGCGAACGATTTTCTTTTTACTTCCGAATCCGTCTCTGAAGGTCATCCCGACAAAGTGGCCGACCAGATTTCAGACGCCATACTGGACGCAATTTTCAAACAGGATCCGCGCAGCCGGGTCGCTGCCGAAACCCTGACCAACACCGGACTGGTGGTGCTGGCCGGCGAAATCACCACCAATGCGCATGTCGATTACATACAGGTCGCGCGCGACACAATTCAGCGCATAGGCTATGACAACACCGAATACGGCATCGACTACAAAGGTTGCGCGGTCATGGTTTGCTATGACAAGCAGTCCAACGACATTGCCCAAGGCGTCAACCATGCGTCTGATGATCACCTGAACACCGGCGCCGGTGACCAGGGGCTGATGTTCGGCTACGCCGTCAAGGAAACCCCGGACCTGATGCCAGCCCCGATCTATTATGCGCACCGTCTTGTCGAACGCCAGGCGCAATTACGCCGTGACGGACGCATGCCTTTTTTGCGCCCTGATGCCAAAAGTCAGGTGACCATGCGCTACGTCGACGGCAAACCGCACAGCATAGACACCGTGGTGCTGTCCTCTCAGCACAGCCCTGACCAGAGCGAAACGTCGACCAAGATGAAAACCTCGTTCATCGAAGCCGTCATTGAAGAAATCATCAAACCGGTATTGCCCAAGGAATGGCTGAAAGACACTCGCTACCTGATCAACCCGACCGGGCGCTTTGTGGTCGGCGGCCCGCAAGGTGATTGCGGCCTGACCGGTCGCAAAATCATCGTTGACACCTACGGCGGTGCCTGCCCCCACGGCGGCGGTGCTTTCAGCGGCAAGGACCCGAGCAAGGTGGACCGCTCCGCGGCATATGCGGCGCGCTATGTGGCGAAAAACGTGGTGGCAGCCGGCCTGGCCACGCAATGCCAGGTGCAGGTGGCTTACGCCATCGGAGTGGCCAAGCCCATGAACGTGACCGTCACTACACAAGGCACTGGCGTCATCAGTGACGAGAAAATCGCGGCCCTGGTGAACGAACATTTTGACCTGCGCCCCAAAGGCATTATTCAAATGCTGGACCTGTTGCGCCCTATTTACGAAAAAACCGCTGCTTACGGTCACTTCGGCCGCGACGAACCCGAATTCACTTGGGAAAGAACGGACAAATCCCAAGCGCTGCATGCAGCGGCCGGGCTGTAAGCACAGCACCCGCGCAGCGGGTCTTGGGCTTCGGGGCGAAGCTCATATTGCGCAGCAATGTGAGCGTAGACCACACAGTAACCTTAGTGCGTGCAGCGGCCGGGCTGTAAGCACGGCACTCGCGCAGGGGGCTGCCTCTCCTGTATCAAGCCTGCGCCAAGCCGTAGCGCTGACACAGTTCCTCGCGCAATTCAGGTTGGAAATTGATGCGAGACACATCTTTGTCAATTGCCGCCAACAGCCGAGGATTCATGACAGCAAACCAAAGAGGCGGCACATACGCCACCAGAAACATACCGGCATAACCGCTGGGC
>SHXP01000094.1 GCA_009693225.1 Limnohabitans sp.
TTTTTCTGCTTAAGGATTCCTAAGTGAGCTTTAAAAAAATCTCTGCCATCACACTGGCCGTTTCAACGTTGGTTGCTACCTCAGCGTTTGCCCAGGACAAAAACCTGTCCACCCTGCAACGCATGGGCAATACCGATACCAACATGAACATTCCTACCATCCCCCAGGAAGGTAAGAATGCAGATGCCATCCGTGCCAACTTGAAAAAAATCAAGTTACCCGATGGTTTCAAGATTGACCTGTACGCCATCGTGCCTGACGCACGTTACATGGCGGTGGCACCTTCCACCAATATGCTATTCGTCGGTACTCGCAAAACCCAGGTTTGGGCCGTGACCAACCGTAACAACGGTGACGCTGCAACCGAAGTCAAACCTTTCGCACCCGCCATCAAGTTCAGTAACCCCAACGGCGTTTGCTTCACCAAGGACGGTTTCCTGGTTGTTACTGAATCCAACCGTATTCTTCACTTCCCGGCTGCCGAATACTTCTACGAAGGTCCGGACGTTGCCGTCGGCGTGATTGTTCCCGAAGGCAAGATGATTCCCGTGGAAGAGCAGTCTTTCAACCACACCGGCCGCGTGTGTAAAGTCGCCTCTGACGGCAAGATCTATGTCACCCTGGGCCAGCCTTACAACGTGCAACCCAAAGACAAAGTGGCCTTGTATGACCAGGTCGGCATCGGCGGCGTTGTCCGCTACAACGGCCTCGACGGTTCCGGCCGCACTGTTTATTCAGTCGGCATGCGAAACCCCGCTGGTATCACCATCGGACCGAAGGGCGACATCTGGACCACCGACAACCAGGTTGACGGTCTGGGCGACGACATTCCTCCCGGCGAGCTGAACAAGCTGACCAAGACTGGCGAACACTTCGGTTTCCCCTTCTACAACGGTCGCTTCAAAGTCGCCGGTTCTGCTGCCGCGCCTGACCTGGCCGACATGAAAGAACCAGCCGGCATGATCGCTCCCCAAGTCGAGTTCCCAGCCCACCAGGCTCAACTGGGTCTGACCCACTACACCGGCACAGCCTTCCCCGCCAAATACCAGGGCGGCTTGTTTGTGGCTTCCCACGGTTCATGGAACCGCAGCACCCCCACCGGTTACCTGATCAACTTCGTGCCTGTCAAGGCCGATGGCAATGCAGGTCCTGCCGAAGTGTTTGCTGAAGGCTTCCTTGACAAGAAAACCAACCGCGCTATCGGTCGCCCGGTTGACGTGGCCAACCTGCCTGACGGCTCTATCCTGGTTTCTGACGACTATGCAGGTGCGATCTATCGCATCAGCTACCAAGGCAACTGATGAAGTGTGATCCACAGGATTTCATCCCTGTGAATCCTTCTTGAGCGGGGTCTCTCACAGGACCCCGCTTTTTTACGAGGAAAAAATGAAGAAATTTGTGTTTTTTATGGTGTTGTGCGCCTTCAACAGTTTTGCCGATGACGTCGCCGACGGTCGTGCCAAAGCAGATACCGCCTGCGCCCTGTGCCATGGCCCCCAGGGTGTTGCTACCATGCCGGGCGCACCCAACCTGGCCGGCCAGCAAGCCATTTACCTGAGCGAACAGCTGAAAAATTACCGCAGCGGCAAACGCCAGCACGAAAAGATGAGCTATATCGCCAAGCCCTTGACCGATGCAGAAATAGAGCAACTGGCCGCCTGGTACAGCGCCATCAAGGTTACAGTTGAAGCGCCCTGACAAGCTGTTGCAAGCGGTGTATCTGGCCGGCCTGATGTGTTTCGGGCAAATGACACCTGTTAGTGCTGCCAGAAGCATCCGTTTTTTGACGGCTGCGGAATTGCAGTCAACACTGCTTTCTCCGGATGAGAACATCCGCTTTAACGGACGCAACTACATCATGGGTGTGGTCGACAGCTTGATGCTGACAAAATCCTCGCCCATATGTATGCACGAACAAACCGAGATTAACCAGATCACAGAACTGGTGAGACTGCAATTGCAACAACGGCCTGAATTGTTACGCTTCAATGCTGCCAGCGTGGTGCGCGAAGTCATGGTGGCCAACTACCCCTGCATTTAAAAGTTCAGCGCGGGCTGTGCACGGCAGGTACATTGGTTGCAACCTGACCTTTGGTACAGGCCTCAAAAATGGCGCAGCGCGCCTCGTAGTTGACATCATGGTCCTGCGGCCACTGGTCACAGAAAAAAGGATTCGCGTATAAGCCCAGCCTGCTCGCCTGTAAGCCCAGCGTGACCATGCCTCTCTTGCAGCGGTTTATCTGCAGCGCCGACAAGTGCTCATACACAGGCGGCGCCTGCTCGTAAGACATGCGGTTGCATGCCTGAATATTTTCTGTATTGGCGCAAGCGGACAGTACCGCCAGACAAGAACAGAGTATCAGCAGAAAACAGGTTCGTAAGATAGGGTTCATGGCATTCACATGTTTCAGTGTAATCCTTCGCTGAAATAACAGACACCCACAAGGAGTTAACCGGCATGCTTTATATCGTCGCTATCGGCTGGATGTTCGTGGTTGTCCTGATGACCGTGGTCGAAGCCACGGCCCCCAACGGCAGCTTACTGGGAGCATTTTTCACTTTTTTTCTTTACGGAGTGATTCCATTGGGTCTGGTGTTGTACCTGCTGGGCACGCCGCTCAGAATGAAGCAACAAAAAACACTGCAGGCGGATGCAGACCCACACAATGCCGCCGTCATCCCACCTGACAGCTCTACGGACGCTACCAGATAGCAAGATGGCCGCTGACCCGCCTGTGGCTGCGGTTTGCACCAACCCTTTGACGGGTCTGGTTGCACCTTTTGCGCAGTAACTCAACGCACCAACCCTTGCATTTAAACAACTTGCAACTCAGCTGCATCGGGTACGATTTGGCATGATTTACGACTCCACCCTCCCCTATCCCCGTGATCTGGTCGGTTACGGCCGCAAGCCGCCGCACGCACAATGGCCGGGTCAGGCTCGCATCGCGGTTCAATTTGTCCTAAATTACGAAGAAGGCGGCGAGAACGCCACCTTGCACGGCGACCCCGGCTCAGAGCAATTCTTGTCAGAAATGTTCAACCCGCCGAGTTTTGCCGACCGTCACCTGACCATGGAAGGCATTTACGAATACGGCTCGCGCGTCGGTGTCTGGCGCATTCTGCGTGAATTTGAAAAACGCGGCCTGCCGCTCACGGTCTTCGGCGTCAGCATGGCGCTGCAACGCCACCCCGAACTGACCGCAGCCTTTGTCGAACTCGGCCATGAAATCGCCTGTCATGGCTGGCGCTGGATCAACTACCAGCAAATCGATGAAGCCACCGAGCGCCTGCACATGCAAACCGGCATCAACATCATCCACGAGTTGACCGGACAGACACCGGTCGTGACAGCCCTAACACACGCCGCCTGCTGCTGGACCACGGCGGTTTTGAATATGACAGCGACTACTACGGCGACGATTTGCCGTTCTGGATGACAGTAAAAAAAAGCGACGGCGCGGTGGTGCCGCACCTTGTTGTTCCTTACACGCTGGACGTGAACGATATGCGGTTTGCGCTGCCGCAAGGTTATTCGCAGGCCGAAGACTTTTTTGTTTACCTGCGCGACAGCTTTGATGTGCTGTACGCCGAGGGCGCTGATTCGCCCAAGATGATGAGCATAGGCATGCATTGCAGGCTGCTGGGCAGACCGGGACGCATGCTGGCGTTGAAAAAGTTTTTAGACCATATCGAAAAACACGACAAAGTGTGGGTCTGCCGACGCATCGACATTGCGCGGCACTGGAAATCGGTACACCCTTTCAAGGCACACAGCTGAACACAGAGACAACACTGATGAACACCTACGAAAAATTAGACCAATGGATTGACACGCACTTTGACGAGCAGGTGAAGTTTTTGTAGGAACTCGTGCGTGTACCCACCGACACACCTCCCGGCAACAACACGCCGCATGCTGTGCGCACGGCCGAACTGCTGCAAACCATGGGCATGCAAGCCGAACAGTTTGAAATTCCTGCGGCTTTGGTGCATGAGCACGGTTTGACGTCCATCACCAATTTGATTGTGCGCAGACGCTATGGCGAAGGCCGGGTGATTGCTTTGAATGCCCACGGTGATGTGGTGCCACCGGGAGAAGGCTGGACGCACGACCCCTATGGCGCAGTGATTGAAGACGGCAAGTTGTACGGGCGCGCGTCTGCGGTCAGCAAATGCGACTTTTCCACGTTCACTTTCGCAGTTCGTGCCTTCGAAGCCGTGGACAAGCCCGCCAAAGGCTCAGTGGAATTGCATTTCACCTACGACGAGGAATTCGGCGGCGAACTCGGCCCCGGTTGGCTGCTGGCCAACGGCCACACCCAACCCGACTTGATGATGGCCGCCGGTTTCAGCTACCAGGTGGTGACCGCGCACAACGGTTGTCTGCAAATGGAAGTCACGGTGCACGGGCGCATGGCGCACGCGGCCATTCCCTACAGCGGTGTCGATGCCTTGCAGGGTGCGGTGGCTTTGCTCAACGCCTTGTACGCACAAAACACTTTGTACAAAAACATACGCTCCAAGGTGCAAGGGATCACGTACCCTTATTTGAATGTCGGATTGATAGAGGGCGGCACCAACACTAATGTGATTCCCGGCAAACTCATGTTCAAACTCGACAGACGCATGATCCCCGAGGAAAACCCGGCCGAGGTGGAAGCTGATATCCGGTCGGTACTGGCCAAAGCAGTCAGCGACTACAACGCGTCACGCGATGCGGATCACGCCATACACATTGACATTCGCCGCATGCTCATGGCCAACGCCATGAAACCCTTGCCCGGCAATCAGCCCATGGTCAGCGCTTTGCAAAAACACGGCACAGAAGTGTTCGGCGAACCCATACCGGCGGTCGGCACACTGATGTACACCGATGTGCGTTTGTATGTGGAGCGCGGTATCCCCGGTGTCATCTACGGCGCCGGACCGCGTACCGTGCTGGAGTCGCACGCCAAACGCGCGGACGAACGCATCGACCTGGAGGATTTACGCAAAGCCACCAAGGTGGTGGCGCGCAGTCTGTCTGATTTGCTGGCTTGAACCGGCCGCAACACTTGAGATCAATTCCGGTTCATGTGATCCGGTAAAGCCTACCAACCGGTATGAAAGCGGTTAACGTTGGTTTGTGGCGCAGGCATGCGGCCCGTTAAAAACACATCCAGACCTGCACTCACGCTGTCAATCAAAGGCACAGTGCAATGTGCTTGCAACTCGGCGGCATATCCTGCGAGCCCTGCCCCGCCCAGAATCACTGACTTGACACCAGTGTCAGCGGGCACGTGCACACGCCTGCGACAACACGCGCAAAGCCATCTCACGGTTGGCAGGCAGACTCGCTCCGTCCTGCTCGACGATTTCAATGTGCTTTAACTGCTGTTCAAACCCCAGACTGCCGGCCAGTCGCTGCAACATGGGTTTCCAGCCTACACCACCGGTGACGATGGCAAACGGGCCGGATGGCGCCGCTTGTAGAAAAGAGGCTTCGGCCAGGCCGCTGACCGGACATGCGCTGGCCTCGCGCAAAGCAAACAAACCCGGGTCGCCGAAACAGGCAATCAATATCCCGTCAGGCTGCGAGTCTGTGTCTTGCACATACTGCGCCCAGGCGTCCAGCAGCGCATGACCGGCGACAGCATGGCTGGCCTCGCAGGCAATATACGGTGCACCAAAGCGCGCGTTGATGCAATCGAGTTGCACACCGGCCTGCAGCAAACCACTCAACCATGACTGCAAGCGCAGGGTCGTGGCCTGACCGGTATTCGGGTTGATGACCAGCAGGCAGCGCATATTCAGTCGAGCAGAAATTGCTCAAGTTCCAGTGAAGGTGCGAAGGTTTGCTCAAAATTAAGCTGGTTTTCGAGGGTGTGCAAATGGCTTTCCATCAATTTTTCGGCCACGGCTGTGTCTCGCAAACGGATGGCGTCCAGCAGTTGCCGGTGTTCCTGACAGCCGCAGGCCGCGTGCTCGCGGCGCAGCACCTTTTCCTGCGAGCCCCATGCCATCAGTATCAGGCAGGTGCGCGGCACCAGCTCGTGCATCAAACGGCTGAGGGTGTTATGTCCGGCGCGGTCGGCAATGTACAAATGGAATTCTCCGGTCAGACCGCTGGCCTTGTGCATATCGCCCTGCTCCTGGGCCTGCCGGTCCTGTGCAATGACATTGGACAAATGGGCAATGTCTGCGGCCTGCGCACGCGCCATGAACCGCTTGAGCAGCACCGGTTCGATCAGGCGCCGGGTTTCAAACACTTCGATGGATTCCTGTTGCGTCGGGTTGGACACTGACGCGCCAAGGTTATGCGTGAGAGTAATTATTTTTTCATTCGCCAGTCGCACCAGTATGGGCTTGATGCGGGTGCGCGAGACACCGAAAATGCTGCACAGCTTGTCCTCGGTCAAACGTGTGCCCGGCAACAGCCTGTGGTCCAGCACAGACTCGACAATACGTTTGTAAATCGCCTGGTAGCTCCACCCGGCCTGGCTTGTATCCGTTGATTCAGACTGCACAGGCTGCAAATAGCGATGAAAAACGACCCCTTTGTCCATTGGATAGACCACCCCCTCGTTCAGCACAAGCTGAGCTTGATGCACCGCAAGAACGCCAGCACCAACAGTTTCCGCACCCTCCTCAACGAATTGTCCATGTTGATGGCTTATGAAGTCACGCGTGACATGGAAGTAAGTTACATAAAAATAGAAACGCCGATGGAAACCATGATGGCACCGACCATCGACGGCAAAAAACTCGCGCTCATCAGCATCTTGCGTGCCGGCACCGGTATTCTGGACGGTATGCTCAAAGTTGTTCCGGGTGCACGCGTCGGCCACGTCGGCCTCTACCGTGACCCGCAAACCTTGCAGGCTGTTGAATATTTCTTCAAAGTGCCACAAAACATGCAAGAGCGCGATGCCATCGTGGTCGACCCTATGCTGGCCACCGGCAACTCAGCGGTGGCGGCCATCACACGCATCAAGAAGACCCAGCCTAAATCGATCAAGTTTCTCTGCCTGCTGACCTGCCCGGAAGGCATCAAGGCGATGCGCGATGCTCACCCGGATGTCCACATTTTCACAGCGGCCATAGACCGGCAACTGAATGAGCACGGTTACATACTGCCAGGACTGGGTGACGCCGGCGATCGCATTTTCGGTACCAAATAAAGCTTATAAAAGTCAGCTTCATAAAACACGTCAAGGAAACATTCACGGATTCGCTGGAGACCTTAACATGTGTAACTGAGCCCACTACTTCGGCAAGCTGAATCCGTAACGTGCCAATATGTCCCTGGCATAAGCGCTTGCCATGTAGTCGTAAAACTGCCGCGCAGATGAAGGGGCGGCTTTGAGCAACACCATGCGCTGATTCAGCGGCTGATGCCAGGACTCGGGTATCAACTCGAATTGTCCTTTGTCGGCAACAGTCGGCGACAGCACCAGCGATAGGGCAATGATGCCGGCCTGCGCTGATCCGGAAATGGCAAACTGAGCAGCCTGGGAAACATTTTCACCCAGCACCAATTTGGCTTGAACAGCCATCCAAAGATTCGCGTGTTCCAACGCTTGTCTGGCGCGCTGGCCGTACGGCGCGTGCTCGGGATTGGCAATAGCAAGTTGTTTGAGCCGGCCGTCCTGCAACGCGGCGGCTAAATCTTTGAATGTGCCATCGGCCTTCAATGCTGAACTGTTAGGCACAAACAAGCCTATGCGCCCGATAGCATATAAGCGGCCGCGATCCTGTGTTTTTCCTGCAACCGCCAGTTTGAAGACCAGATGTTCATCAGCTGACATGAAGATATCGAAAGGAGCATTCTGTAGCAATTGGGTAGTGAGGGTGCCGGAAGATCCGAACAGGAGATTGATTTTCTGGCCTGAATTTTTCTCGTAGGATGCAGCAATTTCAGTCAAAGCAAATTTCAAATCTGATGCAGCGGCAACTGTGATGACAGAAGCCGGTAATCTCGGCTTTTCCTGTGGCCAGGCGAAGGTGAAACCCGACAAGAAAAACCCGAGCAGGCATTGATATGCATATTTTTTCATGGCTGTATTGCAGAAGAATGGGCAATCATGGTTTGAATCCGCGAACTGAATATTGAATCAAAATCTGAAACGCAAACCGGTAGCGGTGGTGAAGATATTTCTGACATAGCCGGTGGCAAATGCCTTGCCCCCGTAATGCGTCCACAGCGCGCCGGCGTACCAATCAGTGTATTTGTTGAACTTATAGTTGACCAGCAATGTGGTGCCGCTCAGA
>SHXP01000095.1 GCA_009693225.1 Limnohabitans sp.
CTCTACACATTGCTACAGATTCTTTCAGTGTCGGTTTTCGAGAAAACCCATATTTCATGCGCCTTGCGGCCCGATCCCGTAATCACGGAAACATTGCTCAGCTCTAACCAATTGAATTTGTTCAATTTTTAACCGGACACTACTGAAAGCAAATAAGTACTCAACGCCACTGCTGCCGGAATGGATTTCAAAGTTTTCAGTGCCGTCTATGAAGAATACCTCGTGTTTGGTGTAGACAGATTGTGTGTGCGGCGTTTTTAACTCGAGATCACCATCGAGCACGAGTCCGAAGATTTCCTTCTCGCCCGACGGCCTGCGCAGGACTTTACGCGGAGACAAAGCGCTCAGCATGGGGAAAATAAACCCCTGGCTGTCAAGCGATTGCTTGAAGCGTTCAAGTGATGTGTGTGTATGGTTCATGGGCATAAGTCAGACAAAAATCAGATAGCTTTATGGATATTTTGAAAAATCAGGATGATTTAAAACAAAGTAATTCGATCTGTGTAATATGGCACATTTCAATGAAACGAATATGACAAAGTGGTTGTCTGACGGCGCCTGCCCGTCACTTTTCAGACCATATGTGTTGGTCTGAGTGAGGTTGAAGCTGCGGGCCTGCCGTATCCGGATTACCGCAGCCTTTAATGCAGCTTGACTTTATGATTGGCACCACCAGGCTGCCACGCCAGCCTGGCGCCCGCCCCGACCGTCCCCGCCCCGCACCAGAATACGGCCGCCACACCCATCCAGGCGCCTAGGCCGCCGAACAGCAAGGGCATGGCGACGCTGGAAGCGTTGATCAGCATCAACCGCAGGCCCAGACCTTCGCCCTGGCGGTCCGACGGTAACAGCTGGTGCAAGCTGCTAATCACCATGGGCTGCACGCTGCCCAGCGCCAGCGCCAGCAGCGCCGACATCATCCCCATGGCCCAGGCGGAGTGCGCCAGCGGGTACAGCGCCAGCAACACACAGGTCAGCAGCATGGCCAGCACGATCACCTGCCATTCCTGCCAGCGTTTAGCCAGCCACGGCAGCACCACGCGTATCAGCGCTGCGCACAAGGCAAAGCCGCCCAATATGGCACCGATGGCCGAGGCGCTGATGCCGCGCTCGTGCCCCAGCAGCGGCACCACAAAGGTGTGCAAATCCCAGCTCGCGGATAAGAACCAGTTGACTATCAACAGACGCCGGAAACCCGGCTCGGCTAGCAAGTCCCAGGCGCGTTTGTCCGGGTCATTGACGGTTTGTTGATCGGCCGGCAGGGGCGACTCATGACGCACCGCAAACCAGGCGAACCAGGGCAACACCGCCAGCAAGGCGAACGCGGCAGGAAAACCCGAGGCATCGATCAGCAAGCCGGCGGCCAGCGGCCCGACAAAGTTGGATACCGCAGGCCCGATGGCCAGCCAGCTGTAGGACAAGCGCATTTCATCCACATCGCGGGATAAACGCCCGACATGCCGCTGCAAGGCGATGATGGCAACGCCGGTGGCGCCGCCGCTGAGCAAGGCGCTCAGACACAGCACCGGAAATACCGGCCAGATGGCAGCCAGGGTAGCGCCCAGGCTGGAGGCCAGCACACTCAACATGACCGGTCGCTTCAATCCGTGCTTGTCGACATAACGTCCCGATGGCAAGGCCAGAAACACCTGTGTCAGCGCGAACAAGGCCAGCAACACACCGACCAGCACCGCGCTATAGCCCTGACGCAGTGCCAGCAAAGGTGCAGCCATGCGCATGCCGGTCATACAAGCATTCAAAAAAGCCTGGCCTGCGATCAGTTTGATTAGATTTTTTTTCAAAACAGTGTGTGTCAGCGCAGCTTAATCAGGCTCGTTCGGTTCTATGACATCAGACATATCGTCCATTTGCAATGGCAATCGTGCCAGCGCTTCGGTCTCGGGCAATGCCTCGACCACTTTGAGGGCGCGCCGCATTTGCTTGCTGCGCGTGTCGGCCTTGTCCAGGGTGTCTGCCGCCTTTTGCACTTGCTCGCGCACCTTGGCCACCCACTCACCGTAGCGTTCAAACTCGGTTTTGACAGCGCCCAGCACCTTCCATACTTCGGACGCCTGCTTCTCCAGCGCCAGGGTGCGAAAACCCATGTGCAAGCTGTTCAATATCGCCAGCAACGTGGTCGGCCCGGCCAGCGTGACGCGGTAATCGCGTTGCAATGTGTCCATCAGGCCCGGGCGGCGCAACACCTCGGCGTACAAGCCTTCGACCGGTAAAAACAGGATGGCGAAGTCGGTGGTGTGCGGCGGTGCCAGATAACTGTCGGCAATGGTTTTGGCTTCCAGACGAATGCGCGCTTCCATGGCCTTGGATGCGCTTTCCGCCCCCGGTGCATCAGAACGGTTTTGCGCCTCCAGCAGACGCTCATAGTCTTCGCGCGGAAACTTGGCGTCGATAGGCAGCCAGACGCTGGCACCGTCGTCGCTGCGTCCGGGCAGTTTGATGGCGAAGTCAACGCGCTGGTTGCTGCGCGGTTTGGTTTCCACCTGCTTGCCGTATTGCTCGATGGTCAAAACCTGGTCGAGCAGCGCTTGCAGTTGCACTTCGCCGAAGATGCCGCGCGTCTTCACATTGCTCAACACCTTTTGCAAATCGCCCACGCCTTGCGCCAGGGTTTGCATTTGCCCCAGCCCCTGATGCACCTGCTCCAGGCGTTCAGCCACCTGCTTAAAACTTTCGCTCAGACGCGCTTCCAGGGTGGTTTGCAGTTTCTCGTCCACGGTCTTGCGCATCTCTTCGAGCTTGGCGATATTGGTTTCCTGCAAGTTCTGCAATTGCCGGTCCAGGGTTTCGCGCACCTCGGCCATGCGGCGTGTATTGCCCTCACCCAGGCTTTGCAACTGCGCGTTCATATTGGTTTGCATCAGCGCGAGTTGCTCGGTCAGGGTTTGCTGAAACTGAGCCATGCTTTGCGACAGTTCCTGGCGGTTACTGCGCAGGTTTTCGCTGATCTCAAAGCGCATGTCGCGCGAGACGCGTTCGAGCTTTTCTTGCAGCTGGTCAATGGTCTGGTTGTTTTGCGGCAACGTCGCGGAGAAGCGGCGCATCAGATAAAGAGCGCCTGCTATGCCGGCAACCAGCATAGTCAACATCATCCAATCGTTACTCATGGGTGTTGCAATACCTCGGGGTTGAGCGGCGTGACTGCACTGCCGTTCTTGAAAAAAGAAATGAGATTGTCAGCCGCCAGATTGGCCATGGCCAGGCGGGTGGCGCGGGTCGAACTGCCGATGTGCGGGGTCAATACCGCATTGGGCACTGTCAGCAGATCCGGGTGAAGTCTGGGCTCACCTTCAAACACATCCAGCCCGGCGGCAGCTATGCGGCCCGTGGCCAGGGCTTTGGCCAGCGCAGCATCATCAATGATGCCGCCACGCGCGATGTTGACCAGCGTTGCGGTCGGCTTCATCTGCGCGAGTTCCGCTGCGCCTATGGTGTGGTGCGACTCTTTGCTGTAGGGCAGCACCAGCACCACGTGGTCGGCCTGCAGCAACAGTTCCTGTTTGCTGACGTAAACGGCCTTGCACGCGGACTCGTCTGAGGCGCTGAGACGGCTGCGGTTGTGATAGATGACGCGCATATTGAAACCGTGCGCGCCGCGCCTGGCAATCGCCTGACCGATGCGGCCCATGCCGATGATGCCCAGCGTACTGCCGTGCACCGCCATGCCAGCGAACGACTCCAGCGTCCATTTCTGCCAATGGCCTTCGCGTATGTAGCGCTCGCTTTCGGTGACGCGGCGGGCGGCGGCCATCAGCAGCGCGAAACCGAAATCAGCGGTGGTCTCGGTCAACACATCCGGCGCATTGGTGGCCAGCACCTTGTGCCGCGTCATCGCAGGCACATCAAAATTGTTATAGCCCACAGACAGGTTGGCGCAGATGCGCAGACGCGGACACGCTGCCAGCACGGCTTCATTCACCGTTTCTATGCCCATGGTCAGGGCTGCGTCGTGCTGACTGAGCGCTGCGCTCCAGCGCTCTGTGGTCCATTCAGGGTCGATCTGGTGGACAGTGACTTCAAAATCTGTTTGTAATCTTTCGATCACCTCAGGGTAGATCGGGCGCGAGACCATAAGTTTCGGTTTCATTCGTTCAGCATTTTCAATTTCGCGGCCCACCACGGGGTGATGGCGGGCAATAAGGTCAAGGTCCAGATGACCACCCAGGCGGTCAGCGGCATCAGCAAAGTCATGGCCGGGAACTGCGCCACGGTGATGACGGCCAGCACCACGGGGATGACGCCGGTTTCACGCACCACGCATAAAAACAGTTTTTCTTTCAGCGTGATATTGGTCACCAGCAGCGAAGCAAACACCGCCACGGGTCTGGCCACCACAATGAACATCAAGGCAACCAGAAAACCGGACACGACAGTATCGGCCAGCATTTGCAGCGACACGAACGGGCCCACCATCATGAAGATCACCGGTTTGGCCAGGCTTTCAATATGCGTTTCCGTATGGTGCAAGCCGGTTTGAAAATAGACCTGCTTGTGATTGAAATTGGCCAGCAAACCGGCGACAAAGGCCGCCAGAAAACCGTTGCCGTGCAGCATTTGCGCCAGCAGAAAAGTCGCCAGCGGAATGAACAGCAGCAACGCGAAATCAAAGGCCGGATATGCCAGGCCGCGCTGGTGCTCGCGTTCTCTGAATTTGCCGTAGGCCTGCATCAGCAGCCAACCGGCGATGCCGGCGACGCAACCGAATAAAAACTGCTGACCCAGGTTGATAAGGTTGTGCGGGCTCAACAGGCTTTGCGACAGCGCTTCAACGCTGTCCATCGGTGACTTGTCCAGCACCATGTCGGCCACGGCAGCGGTGAAGATGGCGCCGACAGCGTCGTTGAGTGCGCTCTCGGCCACCGACACATTCACCAAACGCTGGTAGACGTGCTTGAACATCAGGTGTTTCAAGGTGGGGATCAAGGCTGCCGGATCGGTCGAGCCGATGATAGCCGACAGCAAGGCAGCCTGGTGACCGCTCAGCCCCAGCCAGACCAGCATCGGGAACATAACAAAGAAAGTGATGCCGTAGCCGAACACGGCGATCATCAGGGTCGGCCAGGCGATGGCCAGAAACTCTTTGCGGTCGATTTCATCACCGCCGGATTTGAGTATCAACGCGGCCAGCGCGGTACACACCACCACCGCCAGCACCAGTTGCAGCGACAAAGGCTGCAAAGCGTCGTGCAACACAATGCCTATGAGCAATTGCAACGTGAAGCTGGGGAACACGGTGCCGGTCGACAGCTTGCTGCAGGCCCAGCCGAAACCCAGCATGAGTGAAATGCACCAGAGTGATGTCGCCAGCGCCGCCTCTGCGATTTCCAAGCCTTCCATGCACACCAGCAATTCAGGTGCGGCCAGGTTGACCAGCCAGGCGAACACAAACAATGCAAAGAGTTTCAAATAATTCATTGATGCCTATGGTGAGGATGAAGGGTCAGCAATATCAGGTTGCGCAATGTCAAACACCTGGCGCAGATAGGCCAGGTAGTTCTCATCGTCGCACATGTTTTTGGAAGGCGTGTCTGACAGCTTGGCCACCGGCTGGCCGTTGCATTCCACCATCTTGATGACGATTTGCAGCGGCTCGTAGCCCAGGTCGTTGGTGAGGTTGGTGCCTATGCCAAAAGTCAGCTGACAGCGCCCGCGGAAGCGCTGGTACAGCTCGATGGTGCGCGGCACGGTCAGGCCGTCGCTGAAGATCAAGGTCTTGGTCAAGGGATCGACCCGGTTCTGTCCGTAGTGTTCGATCATGCGCTCGCCCCAGTTGAACGGGTCGCCGCTGTCGTGGCGCGCGCCGTCAAACAATTTGCAGAAGTACGTGTCGAAGTCACGCAAAAAGGGTTCGATGCCGTAGACGTCGCTGAGCGCAATGCCTAGGTCGCCCCGGTACTCGCGCGCCCAGGTCTCAAAACCGAACACCTGGCTGTCGCGCAAACGCGGGCCCAGTGCCTGACACGCCTGTAAATACTCATGGGCCATGGTGCCGAGCGGCGTCAGACCCAGGGTTTTGGCAAACAAGACGTTGCTGGTGCCGGCAAAACGACCGGCCTGACCCGAACCCAGGCGCGCGGTCAACACGCGCAGCACCTCTTCGTGCCAGGATTTGGAAAAACGCCGGCGTGAGCCGTAGTCAGCAATCTTCAAGTCACCCAGATCGACCGCCTGCAACTGCGCGATCTTGGTGTCCAGACGCTTGCGTCCCTCGACGTAATCCGGCAACGGTTGCGTGCGGCGGAAGTACACCTCGTTGACGATGGCCAGCACCGGAATCTCAAACAGGATGGTGTGCAGCCAGGGGCCTTTGATCTGAATATCGATTGCCCCGTCGGGCAAGGCGCTGACCTTGATGTATTTTTCGTTCAGCCGGAACAGGCCTAAAAAATCGACAAAGTCGCTTTTGATGAAACGCAATGCCCGCATCCAGCCCAGCTCCTGCTCGGAAAACTTGAGCTGACACAGCGATTTGATTTCGCTGCGGATATCGTCCACATAAGGTGCGAGTTGCACATCGGGCGTGCGGCATTTGAATTTGTAAGACACCTGAGCGCCGGGAAACTGATGCAGCACCGCTTGCATCATGGTGAATTTGTACAAATCCGTGTCCAGCAGACTGGTGATGATCATGGGGCGGTCCGCTTCAATCGAGCCAGCGTGTGAAAGAAGCCACCGGCTCGCGCGGTGTGCGGAAGGTGTTGACAATGTCGCTCTCGTCAGCGTAACCCAGCGACATGCCGCAGATCAGCATCTCGTCCTCACCGGCACCGATGTGCGGCAGGATGATGTTGGCAAAACCGTTCCACGCCGCCTGCGGGCAGGTGTGCAAGCCCATGCCCCGGGCGGCCAGCATCAGTGTCTGCAAAAACATACCGTAGTCGACCAGCGAACCGCGCCCCATCACCTTGTCGATGGTGAACATCAGCCCGACCGGGGCATCGAAGAAGTGGTAATTGCGCTGGTGCTGCGCGTGCATTTTGCCCTTGTCGCCCTTGGTGATGCCCAGCAAGCCGTACAGGCTCCAGCCGTTTTCACGCCGCCTGTCGATATAAGGGCTGACCCATTTTTCCGGGTAATAGTCGTAGGCCTCGCGGTAATCCGCGGCTTTTTCAGGATGCGCCCTCACCTCGTCGTGCGCGGCACAGACTTTTTCCACCAGCGTGTTGCGGCTTGGGCCTTGCAACACATACACATTCCACGGCTGGGTGTTGGTGCCGGAGGGCGCACGCGCGGCCTGCGCCAGCAGTTCAGTCAGCAGTTCGCGCGGTACCGCTTGCTGTGTGAAAGCACGCGCTGACATTCGCGTGTTTATGGCTTGTTGAACGTTGGCGGCAATGCTCACGTCAATTTTTCTAAAACGGTCGAAAGAGCCACAGGCAGTTGTGAGACCGGCCTGCGCGTGAGTTTGTCTACATAGACATGGATGAAATGCCCGTGGGCGGCGCACAGCGGCGCGTCTCCGGCAAAGATGCCGACTTCGTAGCACACGCTAGAGGATCCTATGCGACCCACACGTATACCGGCCTGCACGGTTTGCGGGAAAGCCAGCGACGAGAAGAAGTTGCAATGCGTCTCGACCACCAGACCGATGGTGTCGCCGTGGTGAATACCCAGCGCCCCGTTGTCAATCAAGTGCGCATTCACCACAGTGTCAAACCACTGGTAGTACACCACGTTGTTTACATGGCCGTAAGCGTCGTTGTCCATCCAGCGGGTGGAAATGTTTCTGAAACTTTTGAAGGCTAAGCGCTCAAGCGCCTGCGGGCGGGGGGATGGGGTGGTCATGACTGCTGATTTTGCCAGTGTTGCCAGGCCTCGTAGGCGAGTGCAAAGGTATTGATCTGAACCTGCACCGTGTCTGCCATGTCTTTGCCGTAGCCGCCGGCCATCGCCATCGCCAGGGGAATGCGTCTGTCGCCGGCCCATTGCAGCACCACGCGGTCGCGCATTTGCAGTCCGGCAAAGCTCAGTTGCAGACGGCCGAGGCGGTCGCCCTCGTGCGGGTCGGCACCGGCGAGATAAAAAACAAGTCCAGGCTGAAATCGCTGTTCCAGTTGCCCTAACAGGCTGCTGAAATACTCCCGGAATATGTGCACCGATGAGCTTATTCAAACGTTATAGACATAGCAATATTGCAAGCACTTTTTTTGAAAATCATGCGCGCAGCCGATAGTTTTACTGAAAGCCTTTTTACGATGCGCCGACTT
>SHXP01000096.1 GCA_009693225.1 Limnohabitans sp.
GCAAGGCCCAGCGCAACTCCTGCGGTATGAAACAGCAGACCGGTGCACAAACCCAGCACCACCAGCAGACCGCTGCGTGCGCCGTGTTGTGCTGAATGGATCAGCACAAACAGATTGTCCGGACCCGGTGTCAGCGCCAGCAGCACAGCGGCCAGAAAAAAAGTGGCATGGACTTGGCTCAGCAGCATGTGCAGTTTGAATGAATGAAGGCGGCAGACTGGCTCATGCAGGGGGACAGGTTTGGAAAAAACTCAGGCGCTGGCGCGCAGCAGGCGGTCGCGAACACCATCCCAGACAGCGTCAGCGGGCAGGGTTTCGATCCAGATTTCGCCGACCCCGGCGGTGTCGAGCTCGCGCAAGCGGGCAAACAATTCATGGGCGCAGCCGGCGGCGTCAGCCGGCATGCGCAGACTCAGAATGCCCGGCGGCACATGCAACGGCGTGCGCAGCCACAGGGCCGCAACGGGCAGCGATGCTGACTGCAAGCCTGCGGCCATGGCCGCGGCATTCATCAGCCTGACGCGGGCACGCGGCGCGTAATGCGACTCCAGCGTCCCGGGTGCGGCCGGGGCGTCGGCCACGCCGGCCGCAGCCTGGCCCTGTGCATACGCAGTCTGCACCGGCGAGCCGCAAACTGCACTCAGTTGCGCCGCAGTCAGCATGCCCGGGCGCAGCAGCACCGGTGCGCCACGGCTGAGGTCGACGATGGCCGATTCGATGCCGACATCGCAGTCACCGCCGTCCATGATGTGCAGATCCGCAAAGGCTTCACGCACGTGCAAGGCCGTCGTCGGACTGACGCGCCCGAACAAATTCGCGCTGGGTGCGGCCACGCCTTGCACGCCCAGCGCGAGCGCCTGCTGCAACACCTGTTGCGCCAGCGGATGGGAAGGGCAGCGCAGCGCCACCGTGGCGTGACCGCCGGCAGCGGCATCGGCGACACCGGCGCGGCGCGGCAGGATCAGCGTCAGCGGGCCGGGCCAGAAAGCCTTGATCAAGGCCGTGGCAAATGCCGGGACACCGGCGGCGAACAGCGGCACTTGCGCGCTGGAGGCCAGATGAATGATCAAAGGATGGTCGGCCGGTCTGCCCTTGGCGCTGAAGATGGCCGCCACCGCCCGGGGATTGAGGGCATCGGCCGCCAGGCCGTAGACGGTTTCGGTCGGTAAACCCAGCAAGTTGCCGTCAGCCAGGGTGCGCGCGGCGGCCATGATGTCAGCCGCAGAGCCGGTTAAAAAACGCGGGTTGCTCATGGATGTACACGCGCAAAAAACGCAGTAAATACAAGGCAGCGTTGCATGTTCAATGGACTCACCACGGGGCGATGCCGAGAACGTCGGCCGCTTGAAGGGCGGTTTGCCTGGCCTGTGCAATACCGGCGGCAGTCACCGTCAGGTGACCCATTTTGCGGCCGCGGCGGGCATAGATTTTGCCATACAAGTGCAAATTCGTGCCGGGCAAGGCCAACACCTGTGCCCAGTCCGGCTCTAGCGGTTTATCACCACGGCGCAGCCACAGATCGCCGAGCAGATTCAGCATCACGCAGGGGCTGTGCAAACGCGGCATGGTCAAGGGCAGGCCGGCCATGCAACGCACCTGTAATTCAAACTGCGAGAGGTCGCAGCTGTCAATGCTGTGGTGGCCGCTGTTGTGCGGTCGGGGCGCGATCTCGTTGACCACCAGCGGGCCTAGGGCTTGGCGCTCTGGGCCTTCTTGCAGCAGGAAAAACTCCACGCACAAGACCCCGGCGTAGTCGAGTCGGCGCGCTATGTTGCAGGCGGATTGGATGGCCAACGCCTCAGTCGCCGCAGGCAGTGCGGCAGCGAAGACTTCGGTGACCGCCAGAATACCGTCGCGGTGCAGATTGGTTTGCAGCGGCAAATGCACGCAGTGGCCGTTATGACCGCGCGCCAGCACCACCGAGCATTCGGCGGCCAGCGGCAGGCGTTTTTCCAGGATACAGACGACAGCGTGATCCGCGTTTTGCAATTGCGCAAACGCGGCGGTCAGCTCATCGCGGGTGCTCACCCGCGCCTGCCCCTTGCCGTCGTAGCCAAGACGTGTGGTTTTCAGAATGCCGGGCAGCAAATCGTCAGGCACTTGCGCGAGCTCGGCGGCGTTGTGTATCATCTGGTGCGGCGCCACCGGAACACCACAGCGCACAAAGTGCGCCTTCTCCAGCGCCCGGTCCTGCGCCACACGCACGGCAGAGGGCCCAGGCGCGACCGGCATATGCGCTTGCAGCTGTACCAGCGCCTCGGCCGGTACGTTTTCAAACTCGGTGGTGACCGCCTGGCACAGGGAAGCCATTTGCGCCAGCCCTTGCGGGTCCAGGTAAGCGGTTTGTATGTGCGCATGGCTGACCAGACCGGCCGGGCTGGTTGCGTCCGGATCGAGTACCGCTGTGCGATAGCCCAGGCTTTGTGCCGCGTGCGACCACATGCGCCCGAGTTGCCCGCCGCCCAGCACCCCGAGTATGGCACCGGGTTTCAAAGGCAATGCATTCATGAGGCCGGCGGCAGCGTCATCTGACGCGTGGCATCGCTCTGGCGTTGACGGAAATCCTGCAAGGCTTGCTGCAACACAGGGTCGTGCAAGGCCAGCATGGCGACAGCAAACAGCGCCGCATTCGCCGCCCCGGCCGCGCCGATGGCAAAGGTGGCCACCGGAATGCCCTTGGGCATTTGCACGATGCTGTGCAGCGAATCCACGCCCTGCAAATGTTTGCCCGCAACCGGAACACCTAGCACCGGCAGAGTGGTTTTGGCGGCGAGCATGCCCGGCAGATGCGCCGCCCCGCCTGCGCCGGCAATGATGGCCTGCAGGCCGCGTGACTGCGCCGATTCGGCATAGCGAAACATGTCGTCGGGCATGCGGTGCGCCGACAGCACCTGCGCTTCGTGGGCGACACCGAAGTCCTGCAAAAGTTGCGCGGCGTGTTGCATGGTGACCCAGTCAGAGCTGGAGCCCATGACAACACCGACAAGAATAGGGGCCATGATGTGTAGCAGTTGAACTGCGGGTAAGCTTATGGTTTAACGAAGTGCCAGACAAGTACATCCGGCGATACTGATTGGCTGATTTTATTCCTTTCGACCCGATACCCATGATTGATGTGACTGTTGAGAATTTTGAAGCCGAAGTTATTCTGGCTTCCTCCCAAATCCCGGTGTTGCTGGACTTCTGGGCGCCGTGGTGCGGCCCTTGCAAATCACTGGGCCCGGTGCTGGAAAAGCTCGAGCTCGACTATGCCGGCCGCTTCAAGCTGATGAAGATCAACTCCGACGACGAGCAGCAACTCGCGCAGGCATTTGGTATCCGCAGCATTCCCACCTGTGTGCTGATGATGGACGGCAAACCGGTCGACGGATTCATGGGCGCATTGCCTGAAGTCAAGCTGCGCGAGTTTCTGGACAAGCATTTGCCGGGCGAGAACGAACTGCTGGTCGAAGAAGACCTGAATGCCGCCGAAGAATTGCTGGCCGAAGGCAATGCCGACGCGGCTCTGGCCAGGTTGCAAGAGGCGCTGGCCGTCAACCAGGCAAATGACGACGCCCGTTTTGAATACGTCAAGCTGTTGATGGCGACAGGCGAACTCGACAAGGCGCAGTCCGCGCTGGCCCCGGCGCTGGCGCAAATCCCTTTGCAATTGCGTTTTGAAGCCTTGCAGCATTGGGGCCAAGCCTTGCATTTCGCCGAGACCGACGAGCGTGCCCATTGGGAGCTGGCGCAATTCGATGCCTTGATCGACAGAAACAAGCGCGACTTTGACACCCGCCTGGTCAAGGCCCGGCTGCTGATGGCCGCTGCCGAGTGGACGGCCGCGATGGACGAGCTGCTGGAAATCATCATGCGTGACAAAACCTGGAACGAGGGCGCGGCGCGCAAAAACATCGTCGCTATCCTGGAGCTGCTGACCCCGGTCAAGCCCAAGGGCGAACAACCCGTCCCCGGCAAAAGCGCAGGCGGCATAGAGCTTACCGGCAAGGCGGCGGCACTCGACGACCCGCAGGCAGAGCTGGTCTCGCGCTACCGGCGCAAATTAAGCATGGCCTTGAACTGATACGCTCAGCATGCAGTCTGTGTGTTCTTGAACCGGCCCGCTGAAAACCGCAGACAGAATAGTCACGATGAACACCCTGCCTGACCCCGGCGCTGAAGACCGCGCCGTGGACGCTCTGACGGTGCTGCTGGCCGAAGACAACCCGGTGAACCGGACCGTCACACGCTCGCTGCTGGAACAACTCGGCCACCGCGTGCTGCTCGCCGCAGACGGCAGTCAAGCCTTGCAGACTTTGGCGCAGCAGCGCCCTGAACTGTTGTTGCTGGATGTGATGATGCCCGGCGTCGACGGATTGGCGGTACTCGCCGGGTTGCGCCGGCTGGAAAAGCACACCGGTGCACACCTGCCGGTTCTGATGCTCAGCGGGCAGGCTCTGCCCGGCGCTCACGAACGCTTCATGGCCTTGGGTGCTGACGGCTGTGTGGCCAAGCCCGTCAATCTGGAAAAACTGACGACAGCGAGCGCGCCGGCTTGACGCCGGGGCGGCATCGGCCCTGAAGCAAAGAGATTGCCACCGCGTCAGGCGGATTGCAAGCGGGACCAGGCTTCCTGGTATTTGTTGGCGGTGAGTGAAATCACCTCTTGCGGCAAGGCCGGCGCCGGTGCGCTTTTGTTCCAGGCGGCGCCGTCGACCTGCGCGGTCTCCAGCCAGTCGCGCAAATACTGCTTGTCAAAGCTGGGCGGGTTGGCGCCTTCGCGATAGGCGTCGGCCGGCCAGTAGCGCGACGAGTCCGGCGTCAGCACCTCGTCCATCAGCACCAGCGTGCCCTCGGGGCTCAAGCCGAACTCGAACTTGGTGTCGGCGATCAGAATGCCTTTGGCGGCAGCGATGTCATACGCGGTTTCATACAGCGCAAGGCTGATGCTGCGGATGCGTGCGGCCAGATCGGCGCCGATCATCTCCACCGTGCGCTCAAAACTGATGTTTTCGTCGTGTTCACCGGCAGCGGCCTTGGCCGCCGGGGTGAAGATGGGCGCGGGCAGGCGCGAGGTATTGTGCAGGCCGGCTGGCAGAGGTACGCCGCAGACCGAGCGGCTGTGCTGGTACTCCTTCCAGCCGCTGCCGGCCAGGTAGCCGCGCACTACGGCTTCCACAGGGACAGGTTGCAAACGGCGGACCAGCATGGAGCGCTTGCTGACATAAGGACGTTCGGCACCGCTGACCACCGATTCCGGAGCGTCGCCGGTCAGGTGGTTCGGGCAGATATGCTGCAGTTTGTCGAACCAGAACAAGGCCATTTGCGTCAGCAACGCGCCTTTGCCCGGGATGGGCTCGTTCATCACCACGTCAAACGCGCTGATGCGGTCTGACGCCACCATCAAAATGCGGTCGTCGCCGACGGCATAGTTGTCACGCACCTTGCCGCGCGCCAGCAAGGGCAGCGAGCCCAGGGTGTGCGTATGCAGCGCGATGCTCAATTCACTACCTGCTCGAGCATGCCCTGCTGGTACTTGTCAGCCATCATTTGCAAGGGGGTGTTTTTGATCCTGGCGCCCTGGCCTTCGCAGCCGAATTCCATGTAGCGCTGTTTGCAAATCTGCTTGGCGGCTTCGCGCGCGGGTTTGAGCCATTCGCGCGCATCAAACTTGTCCGGGTTCTCGAACAGGAACTGGCGCACCGCTGCCGTCATGGCCAGCCGGATATCGGTATCAATATTGATTTTGCGCACGCCGAAATGAATGGCTTTTTGTATCTCTTCGACCGGCACGCCGTAGGTTTCCTTCATGTCGCCGCCGAACTGGCGGATCTTGGCGAGCAAATCCTGCGGCACGCTGGAAGAACCGTGCATCACCAGGTGGGTGTTGGGGATGCGTTTATTGATGGCCTGAATGCGGTCGATGGCCAGGATGTCGCCGGTGGGCTTGCGGGTGAATTTGTAAGCACCGTGGCTGGTGCCGATGGCAATGGCCAGGGCGTCGAGCTGGGTGCGTTTGACGAAGTCGGCGGCCTGCTCGGGGTCGGTCAGCAACTGTTCGCGCGTCATGGTCGCGTCGGTGCCGTGGCCGTCTTCCTTGTCGCCTTTCATGGTCTCGAGCGAGCCCAGGCAGCCGAGTTCGCCTTCGACGGTGATGCCGAGCTTGTGCGCCATCTTCACCACTTCGCTGGTCACGCTGACGTTGTAGTCGTAGCTGGCAATGGTTTTGCCGTCGGCCTCCAGGCTGCCGTCCATCATGACCGAGGAAAAGCCCAGGTCGATCGCGCCGCGGCACACCATCGGGCTTTGGCCGTGGTCCTGGTGCATGACCAGCGGCACATGCGGATAGGCTTCGATGGCGGCCTGTATCAAGTGCTTGATGAAAGACTCGCCCGCGTATTTGCGGGCGCCGGCGCTGGCTTGCAGGATGACAGGCGCACCGGCCTCGTCCGCAGCCGACATGACGGCCTGAACTTGTTCGAGGTTATTGACGTTAAAGGCCGGGATGCCGTAGTTGTGTTCGGCAGCATGGTCCAACAATTCACGCATTGAAACTAAAGCCATGGTGTTTCCTTTCTGGTGGTAAACAATAAAACGGTGCCGGTTTCAGCCGACTTTGCATATTTTCAACATATTTGTGCCGCCCGGCGAGCCCATAGGTTCGCCGCAGGTGATCGCGTACACATCGCCTTTGCTGACGATGCCGCGAGAATTCAGATGCTGCTCCGCCTGGTTCAGCGCGGTGTCGCGGTCGGTGCTGGTATCGAGCAGCAGCGCGTGCACATTGCGGTACAAAGCCATGCGGCGCTGCGTGTTCTCGCGCTTGGTCAAGGCGTAAATAGGGATATGGATGCGGTGTCGGCTCATCCACAAGGGCGTGGAGCCCGAATCGGTCAAGGCGACGATGGCCTTGGCGCCCAGGTGGTGCGCGGTGAACAGCGCGCCCATGGCGATGGTCTGGTCGATGTATGCAAAGGTCTTGCCGTTGAAGTCGGCATCCAGCGCCACTTCTTCGGCGTTTTCGGCCGCCGCGCAAATCTGCGCCATTTGCTGCACCGTCTCCAGCGGGTATTTACCGACCGCAGTCTCCGCGCTCAGCATGACAGCGTCGGTGCCGTCGAGCACGGCGTTGGCCACATCGCTGACCTCGGCGCGGGTGGGCATCGGGTTGGTGATCATGCTCTCCATCATTTGCGTGGCAGTGATGGCCACCTTGTCCATTTCACGCGCCATTTTGATCATGCGTTTTTGCAGCGCGGGCACGGCGGCGTTGCCGACCTCCACCGCCAGGTCGCCGCGTGCGACCATGATGCCGTCGGAGGCGCGCAGGATTTCCTCCAGATGCGGAATGGCCTCGAAGCGCTCGATCTTGGCGATCAAACCCGGTTTGTGTTTAAAGGGCTCGGCGGCGACATTGCATAGCTGGCGCGCCATTTCCATGTCGGTGGCGTTTTTCGGGAAACTGACCGCGACATAGTCGGCCTGGAAGGACATGGCGGTTTTGATGTCATCCATGTCCTTGCCTGTGAGTGCCGAGGCCGTCAGACCGCCGCCTTGCTTGTTGATGCCTTTGTTGTTGGACAACTCGCCGCCCATTTTCACAATGGTATGGACCTGTTCGCCCAGCACCTTGTGGACCGTCAGGACAATCAGGCCGTCATTGAGCAGCAGCAGGTCGCCGGCTTTGACGTCGCGCGGCAGTTCCTTGTAATCCAGGCCGACGCCGTGGACGTCGCCGGGTTCGGTGCGCGAGGCATCCAGAATGAATGCAGCACCGGTTTGCAGCATGACCTTGCCTTCGGCAAACTTGCCGACGCGGATTTTCGGGCCTTGCAAGTCGGCCATGATGGCGACCACGCAGCCGGCGCGTTTGGCGGCTTCGCGCACCAGGGTGGCGCGGTCCACATGGTCTTGCGCTTTGCCGTGGCTGAAATTGAGGCGGACCACGTTGACGCCGGCGCGGATCATGGCTTCGAGGATGACGGGGTGGCTGGAGGCAGGCCCCAGGGTGGCAACGATTTTGGTGGCGTGGTGTGGCATGTCTATCCAGGGTGAATCCCGCTATTGTCACATGCTCAATCCTTCAATTGATGTGAAAGTGCTGTGACATTCAACCAGCCGTACATTCTTTTTTCGTGAGTCCTGCTTGGTCTGTGGCGCAGGCGCCGCGCCTACAGTGCAAGCTATGCGAACAGCAAA
>SHXP01000097.1 GCA_009693225.1 Limnohabitans sp.
GCGTGGCGCTTAAATACACGCCCTCGAAAATCTCTGGCCTGGAAGTGCCCAGCTGAACTCTTCTTGCCAGAAGACTCATTTGACTTCCAAGCTTATTGGAAATCTATACTTTCCCCAACTCAACCCAATGTTGCACTTGGGACTTGAAATCACCAACTGTATTCACTCCATGCCGGCTCGGTCGCCATGTCGTTTGTCCGTTCGCAGGTTTTCTCCGGCAGCGTTTTTACAGTACGAGAAAACAAAAATCACGAAAAAGCAATCACCCTAAAACCAGACATATCACTTCAGGTCGACTCGGAGTAGGCGTTTTTTTCGAGCGATCAGCGCAGAAAAAAATCGCACCGGATTGGTCGTCCAAAGCGTGTCTTCCATAGCATGACGAGAGTGCCAATGCGTGACTTAATAGAAACGCAGAAATGCCAACCTTTACGGATGGGTCAACCAAAACGTGTCTTCATAAGCGACGAGCACCAACGCGGCCGGCCTAAACAGCAGACACCGGCACCCTCGCGGCCAGGGCACACATCAACTCATAACCGACCGTCCCGGCCGCTTGCGCCACCTCGTCGATACACAGCACCTGTCCGCTTGAAGCGCTGCCCCACAGGGTCACTTCGTCACCGATGCCCGCCGCCGCCGGCGCAGACAAGTCCACACACAACATGTCCATGCTAACCCGTCCCAGCGTGCGCGTGCGAACGCCATTGACCAGCACGGGTGTGCCGGTTGGTGCTTGACGCGGATACCCGTCGGCATAGCCGCAGGCGACGATGCCGACCGCCATGTCCTGCGGTGCCGTGAACACACCGCCATAACCCACACTGTCACCCGCCTTGAGTTGCTGCACGCCGACCACCCGGCTGCGCAGACTCATGGCCGGGCGCAGTCCCCAATGCGCCGCATCATGCAATCCGTGATCGGGCGAACTGCCGTACATGGCAACCCCGGTACGTACCCAATCGGCAGTGACGTCGTCACGCTCGCCATGTCGCAACACGGCCGCGCTGTTGGCCAGACTGCGCTCGCCCGGCAAATCGCTGCTGTGTTGCGCAAACACCTGCAACTGCGCGTCCACACCATGCGCATCGTCAGCGCGGGCAAAATGCGTCATCAAAGATATTTCATCCACCTGCGGCAAGGCGTTCAGGCGCACCCAGGCCGAGCGGAACGCCTGCGGCGTGAAGCCCAAGCGGTTCATGCCCGAATTCATTTTCAAAAACACCCGCTGCGGCACCTGGGTTTTATGTCGACTCAACATATCGATCTGCCCTTCGTGGTGCACCACATTCCACAGATCGAGTCGCGAACACAGTTCGAGATCGCGTTGCTCGAACACGCCCTCGAGCAGCAATACCGGTCCGCGCCAGCCCAGCTCGCGCACACTTTGTGCCTCATTCAAATCGAGCAATGCAAAACCGTCCGCACCGCGCAAACCGTCAAACACATGCGCCAGCCCGTGACCATAGGCATTGGCCTTGACCACGGCCAAGAGCCGCGACTGTGGGCAGGATTGACGCAAACGCGCCAGGTTGTGGCGCAGCGCATCTGTATGGGTCAGGGCATGGACGGGCCGGGGCATGGCGGTGATTGTCGCAGGGCGGCGTAGCGTTCAAATGGCGTGATATAACCAATGGGCTACAAGGCCTGCATCTTGAATATTGACTTCTTTATGACTCACTCCGCCCGCTTATCCGCCAGGCCCTATCTGATATGAAACGCGGTTTCTACACCATCATGGCGGCGCAGTTTTTCAGCTCGCTGGCTGACAACGCCCTGTTTGTCGCAGCGGTGGAAATGATCAAAGCCTCGGGCGGCGCTGAATGGCAGCGCGCGGCCCTGGTTCCCATGTTCGCGCTGTTTTACGTGGTGCTGGCGCCGTTTGTCGGCGCTTTTGCCGACTCACGCCCCAAAGGCGAGGTCATGCTCCTGAGCAACGGCATCAAGGTGCTGGGCTGTTTGATGATGCTGTTCGGCTCGCACCCGCTGCTGTCTTACGCCATCGTCGGCCTGGGCGCAGCCGCCTATTCACCGGCCAAGTACGGCATCCTGACCGAGTTGCTGCCGCCCTCGCTACTGGTCAAGGCCAACGGCTGGATCGAAGGTCTGACCATCGGCTCCATCATTCTGGGTGTGCTGATCGGCGGCCAACTCGTCGGGCCGCATATTTCCGGGACTTTGCTCAGCTTTGACCTGCCCTTAATGGATACCAACATCGACACCCCGCCGGATGCCGCCATTTGCGTGATTGTGCTGTTGTACCTGCTGGCCGCCTGGTTCAACACCCGTATCCCGATCACCGGCGCGGCGCTGGTGCCTTTGCGCAGCCAGACACAGCACAGTCTGGCCTATAACCTGCTGACACTGGTGCCGGATTTCTGGCGCTGCAATCTGCTGTTGTGGCGCGACCGCCTGGGCCAGATCTCCCTGGCGACCACCACCTTGTTCTGGGGTGCCAGCGGCAACCTGCGCTACATCGTCCTGGCCTGGAGCTCGGTGGCGCTGGGTTACACCACCACCCAGGCGTCTTCGCTGGTCGGCGTGGTCGCCATCGGCACGGCCGCCGGTGCCGTCATTGCCTCTGTTCGCATGAAGCTCACCGATGCGCCCCGCGTTATGGTGGTTGGCATTACCATGGGTTTGTTGATTCTGGTGATGAATTTCATCAACAACGCCTGGATCGCCGCTCCGTTTTTCGTTCTGCTCGGCGGGCTGGGCGGGTTCCTAGTTGTCCCCATGAACGCCTTACTGCAACACCGCGGCCACAACCTGATGGGCGCAGGCCGCTCGATCGCCGTGCAAAATTTCAACGAGCAGGCCTGCATACTGGCATTGGGCGGCATATATGCCCTGGCCACGGGGCTGGGCCTGAGCGCTTTCAGCGCCATCGTCTGCTTCGGTTTGTTTGTCGCGGGCAGTATGTGGCTGATGCAGCGCTGGCATGCAAATAACTGTGTGCGACACCGCGACGAGGTTGAGCGGCTGCTGGAGATTGCCCGTCAGGATCCGGGCCACTGACCGATGCCGTTCCCTGCCACCGGTCCGGTACTGGGTTTGCTGGCCAATGCGCTGGTGTTCGGACTGAGCTGGTGGCCGTTTCGGGAAATGGCCTTGCTCGGCCTTCATCCGCTGTGGGCCACGGCCCTGATGTACGGCCTGTCCTTTGCTGTCATCAGCCTGATGCGGCCGTCTTGGTTTGTCAGTTTACGAAGCCACCCGCAATTGTGGTGGCTGTTTCTGGGCTCCGGTCTGACCAACATGGGCTTTAACTGGGCGGTCACCCAGGGCGATGTGGTGCGGGTCGTGCTGCTTTTTTACACCATGCCGGCCTGGTCGGTGCTGTTCGCCTGGTGGCTGCTGGACGAAAAGCCTGACCGGCAGGCCATGCTGCGCTTGGCGCTGGCGCTGGCCGGCGTGGCACTGGTCTTGAAAACGCCTGAGACGCAGTGGCCACTGCCGAGCAGCGCTATGGATTACCTGGCCTTGCTCGGCGGCGCGAGTTTTGCGCTGAACAATGCCATGCTGCGCAAACTTGCACACCTGCCTGAGAGCGATCGCATGGGCGCCATGTTTGCCGGCGGCATGTGCCTGTGCGCTGTTGCCGCCGCCGCTTGTTTCCCTTCGGGTCTGGTCAGTCTGCCTGACGGCCTCAGCTGGTGGCCCTATGCCTTGGGCATGGCCTTGTGTCTTCTGCTCTCCAACCTGAGCCTGCAATACGGCGCCGCACGAGTACCGGCAAATACAACCGCACTCGTCATGCTGTCAGAAATTCTGTTTGCCTCGGCCTCCTCCGTCTACCTGGGCGCATCGGAACTGAGCTTGCGCAAACTGACCGGAGGGTTGCTGATTGTGTTTGCCGCCATATTGGCGACAATCCAACATAACCGTAAGAAAGATTCTTGAACATGTCTTCTATTTATGACTATCAAGCCAGCAGCATTCAGGGTGCGAATATGGACCTGGCTGAGCTGCGGGGCAAGGTAATTCTGATTGTGAATACCGCCAGTGCCTGTGGTTTCACACCGCAATTTGCCGGTCTTGAACAATTGCATCAAACCTATGGCGAACGCGGCCTGGTGATGCTGGGTTTCCCGTGCAACCAGTTCGGCGCGCAGGACCCCGGCAGCCATCATGAAATAGATGCGTTCTGCCGGCAAAACTACGACGTGAATTTTACCATGATGGAAAAAATCGATGTCAACGGCAAAGATGCACACCCGCTGTTTCAATGGCTCAAGCAACAAGCCCCAGGCTTGCTGGGCAGCGAAGCCATCAAATGGAACTTCACCAAATTTCTGATCGGCCGTAACGGACAAGTCATCAGGCGTTACGCCTCCATCGACAAACCGGTCGCGCTGGCCGCAGATATAGAGCATGCGCTGGTCGCGGTCTGAGGCACTGGCTTAAACCGCAATTCATGTTCCGCTGGCTTCAATACCTTTACCTCCATTTGCCGGGTCAGGTGCAACGGCAGGCGTTTTTAGTGTTCGCCATTTTTTTCAGCGCCATTCTGCTGAATCTGATGGTGTTTCTGCTGCTCATAGAACCTTTTGCATTTCACCACGCATTCTGGTTGGCTTTAACCGGTGTGGTGCTGACCGGAGTGGCGTTCTGGTACTGGCAATGGTCAATGCGCCTGACCACCCACTTGCTGCTGGTGCAATCCGGGCTGCTGATTTATTACGCGGTGTGGGTCACCGGCGGCCTGTTTTCCTCGACCATAATCTGGTTGATGGTGCTGCCGGTACCGGCGGTTTTTTTGCTGGGCTGGCGCGACTCGCTGCTATGGATAGGCGTGGTCATATTGTCCGTGCTGTTCTTGGTTCCGCTGACCGAAAACGGCTGGCTGCCTGTGAGCTATGTTTATGGTCATCAGCACCTGCTGTGGTCGCTGGGTAATTACACCTTCACGGCCATCAGCCTGCTGGTGGGTCTCTTGATTTACCAGCGCATTTACCTGAAGCAACTCGATGAGATCAATGAACGCAACCAGGAACTCAGCCTGGCACGGGCTGCGCTGCTCAATGCCGCGTCCTACAAGGACCAGTTTCTGGCCTCTGTCGGTCACGAATTGCGCACACCCCTGAATGCGATTCTGGGCTTCAACGAGGTGATACACAACGAGCTTGCCAACGACCCGCAGGGACAGCGCACCGTCGTACTGGTGCGCGAATCGACCGAACATTTGCTCAAGCTGGTCAATCAGATTCTGGATTTTTCACAGATTCAGGCCGGGCGCATGCCCTTGCAACTCAGGCCGACACGTCTGCGCGATGCATTTGAGCAATGCATGCTGAATTTCACACGGACGCCTGACAGTCCGGTGCAGTTTCGTGCCCGCCTGAGTCCGCAACTCCCCGAGTGGATAAACACTGATGCCGCGCGCTTGAAAGATGTGCTGTTTCATTTGATAGATAACGCTTTCAAATTCACGCCCGCCGGTCTGGTGCAGCTCAATGTACAGCGGGACCAGCAGCAAATGCTGTTTGAGATCAAGGACACCGGCGTCGGCATCGAGCCTGAGTTACAGGCTTTTATCTTCAATCGCTTCGAACATGCTGAGCAGAAAACTCAAAGGCAATTCGGCGGCGGCGGTCTGGGGCTGACCATCTGCAAAGGCCTGGTCGATCTGATCGGCGGCGACATCGGCATGCACAGCGAACGCGGCAAGGGTTCAACATTCTGGTTCCGTATTCCCCTGCTGCCCTGCGACCCGCCGCCGCCGCACGTAGCTTCCGGCACAGCCGACGGCGACCCCGGCGATCAGGTCTGGCGCCTGCTGCTGGTTGACGACAACCCGGTCAACCTGCAAGTGGCCACTTTTCTGTGCCAGCAGTTATGGCCCTTGTCATTGATACAAAGTGTCAACAGCGGCTCTGCCTGCCTGAACACCCTTCAAACGCGCCCGGCGGACATCATCCTGATGGACCTGATCATGCCCGAGATGGACGGCTTGCAGACAACGCGTGCTATCCGTGCCATGCCGGATCCGCAACTGCGCGGCATGGTGATCATCGGCCTGACCGCCAGCAACCACCCGCAAGACCATGCGGCATGCATGGATGCCGGCATGAATGATGTCCTGGTCAAGCCTTTAAACAAAGCCCATCTGCAAACCTGTGTTGATAGCTGGCTGAAAAAGATCAAGGCCCGCCATGGCTAAGCGCCCGTCCTCGCCGCTAGAAAAGCGCCCTGGCTGGACCAGCCGGTTGCCGGCCCATTGGCTGGAGCCCCGGGGTCAGTTTTACATGGTTTTTACGTTCTGCCTCTCCTTGATGAGCGGGGTGCTGGGCAGCCTGTCGCCTGACCCGGTCGACCGGCACAATGCACATGTGCTGAGCATGATCATCATGGCCATGGTGCTGCTTTATGCGGCGGGGCTACCGATGCGGTGGTGCCTCAACAGCGCCCTGACCTATGCTTTTTTTCACCTCGTACGCGAAGCCCTGCTGACCGGCGGTTTGTTTTCAAATTCGCTCAATTGGATGGTCATGTTGCCCATGATTTCCCTGTTTCTGATCGGGTTTACCGATGGTATTTTCTGGTTGATGGTCTGCCTGCTGTGCCTGTTCGGCATGGCCTTAAGCGCCTGGCTGGGATGGATTCCGGACACGTATGTGGCCACGCCGCAATTGCTGCGGCAAAACGCCTGGAACGATCTGGCTATCTGTATCTTCATGCTGTCGCTGCCCCTGATTTACCACCGCATGTACCTGCGCAACCTGCGCCTGAGTGAAGAACGTCAAGCCCATTTGCTGCTCAAACGCACCGAATTCCTGCGCGCGCAGACCATCAAGGACAATTTCGTCGCCATACTCAGCCATGAACTGCGCACACCGATGAACGCCATCATCGGTTTCAGTGACCTGCTACGCCAACATGTCAAACAGCGCCCGCGCGCCCTGGCATTGGCCGAACTGGTTCAGCAATCAAGCGATCACCTGATGACGGTCATTAATGATGTGCTTGATTTCTCTCAACTGCAACGCGGCCAGCTCAAAGTGCAGCACGAGCCGTTTAAACTCATGACCACCGTCCACGCCGCCTTCAATCTGTTCCAGCAGCGTGTCAACAGCATGCAGATCCGCTACAGCCTGGAGGCCTCGGGCACACTGCCGCAATGGGTGGTGTCTGACCGGCACCGGTTGATGCAAGTGCTGGTCAATCTGCTTGGCAATGCCATCAAATTCACCCACCAGGGGGCGGTCACATTGCGGGTCGAGCGAAACGATGAGCAGCTGGTGTTTTCCGTCACTGATACGGGCATCGGCATTGACGCGGCCCGGCTGGAAAAAATCTTTGAAAACTTCGAGCAAGCAACCAATGAAACCGCCTCGGCCTATGGCGGCAACGGGCTGGGTCTGGCCATCAGCCGCAACCTGGTCACCCTCCTCGGCGGAACCATAGGCGTCGGCAGCCGCCCGGGCAGCGGCTCGCGCTTCTGGTTCAGCTTGCCGCTGGTGATTGCCGGCCCCCCGGCCTTACCGCACTTGAATGACTCGGGCAGCACCCAGCTGCAAACATTCGCGGTGCGCTTTCTGGTGGTCGACGACAGTGCGGTCAACCGCCTGCTGGCCTGTCAGGTGGTGAAAACCCACTGTCCCCAGGCGGTCACGGTGCAGGCAGGTAACGGGCAGGAAGCATTGGATGCCTTGCGCAAAAACAGCTTTGACATGGTGCTTATGGACATGCTCATGCCGGTGATGGACGGCATCGAAGCCACCCGCCGTCTGCGCACTGAATGGCCGGCGCCTCAACGAGATACGCCGGTGCTGGTGCTGACCGCCAATGTCAGCAGCGAAGACCACCAGCGTTGCGCCGATGTCGGGGCCAATGCGCTGGTGCTCAAGCCGTTTGAACGGCAACAATTGTGCACATTGATCGAAGAGCACTTGTTGCTGTCACCCGCGTTCCTGCAGCGATTGCAACTCAGGCGTAACTAAAGCCTGGCGTTACACCGCCGAGTCCAAAATTGGAACACAGCCGTGACGGGCGCAGCAAGCGCTTCAGGCCAAAGCCGCGTCCAGCATTTCCACCCAATGCTTAACCGGCACTTGCGTGCCGCTTTGCAAATGCGTGATACAGCCGATGTTGGCGCTCAATATGGCCTGCGGTTGCATTTCGTTCAGATGGCCGAGCTTGCGGTCGCGCAATTCGGTGGCAA
>SHXP01000098.1 GCA_009693225.1 Limnohabitans sp.
ACTGAAAACGCATTACGGCGGTTTTCAGGCAGTAATTTAGGTGTGATCGGGGCACTTGGCGGGGTTGACGGCAATTTGTCAAACCCGGTCATGCGCGCCACTTCTTCAATCAGGTCTTCTTCAATTTTCAAATCAAAGCGAAACGCAGGCGGCGTCACCGAAATAACACCAGAACTGTCGTTGACTTGCAAACCCAGGGCTTTCAGAGCATCTGACATCGCCTGCTGGCTCAAGTCAGTACCCAAGACCTTATTCGCACGGGCAACGCGCATCGATACGCTGGCGGGCGGTGGCGTGTTTTTGCGGTGATCATCAACAGGACCGATTTGCATCGACGGGGTTGCGCAAATTGAGACTATCAGGGAAGTGATATGCTCAATATGCCCGACGGTTGAAGAAGGATCAACGCCTCGCTCAAACCGGTGTCCTGCATCGGTGGCGAAGTTAAAGCGCCGGGACCTTCCAGCAATGGCTGCAGGCCACCAGAACGCGGCTTCAAGGTAAATATCTGTGGTGCTGTCTGACACGGCAGTGGCAGCACCGCCCATGATTCCGGCCAGGGATTCGACCTGTTGTTCATCCGCGATCACACCCACCTTGTCATCCAGGCTCACGGTTTGGCCATTGAGCAAGGCCAGTGTTTCACCGCTTTTGCCCCAGCGCACAGTCAAACCGCCGTGGATTTTTTGCAAATCAAAAATATGCGTCGGTCTGCCGAATTCGAACATCACGTAATTGGATATGTCGACCAAGGGACTGACACTGCGTTGACCGCAACGCGCCAAGCGCTGCACCATCCAATCAGGGGTACTGACGGCAGTATTCAAGCCCCGGATGATGCGACCGCTGAAACGCCCGCACAAATCACCATCCCGAACATCCACCGGCAATACGTCAGGCGTATTCGGCGTTAGGGGTGCAAAAGACGGGGGTTTGAGTGGGCTGCCGGTCAACGCAGACAGCTCGCGTGCCACGCCGTATACGCTCAGGCAATGGGCCAGGTTAGGCGTGAGTTTGAGCGTGAATAATGTGTCATCCAGGTTCAAGTGTTCGCGGATATTGACGCCTGCAACTGCATCAGCCGCTAACTCCAGCAAGCCCTGGCTATCTTCGGAAATTTTCAATTCACGCGCAGAGCACAACATGCCCTGGCTTTCAACGCCGCGCAACTTGCCGAGTTTGATGAGAAAGGGTTTGCCGTCTTCACCGGGCGGCAACTCGGCGCCGACCAGTGCACACGGGACCTTGATGCCGGCACGCGCATTCGGCGCACCGCACACAATGGACAAAGCTTGTTCTTCGCCGACATTGACTTTGCACACGCGCAAACGGTCTGCATCGGGATGCTGCTCGACCGAAATGATTTCACCGACCACCACATGGCTGAAAAACGGCGCAACGGTTTGCAGTTCTTCAACCTCCAGACCGGCCATGGTCAAGGTATCAGCCAATTGCTGCGTATTAATGGGAGGGTTGCAGAATTCGCGCAACCAGGATTCAGGAAACTGCATGAACTTGCCTTGAAAATGTCATTGGAACTGACTGAGAAAACGGATATCACCGTCAAAAAACAGCCTTAAATCGTTCACGCCGTAGCGCAACATGGTGAGGCGGTCAGGGCCCATGCCAAAGGCAAAGCCGATGAAGCGTTCGGAATCAAGCCCCATGTTTCTCACCACATTCGGATGAACCTGGCCTGAACCCGCCACTTCCAGCCAGCGGCCGGCCAGCGGTCCGCTCGGAAATTGAATATCGATCTCTGCACTGGGTTCTGTGAAAGGGAAAAAACTCGGCCTGAATCGCAAGACCAGATCATCGTTTTCAAAAAAGGTTTTGCAAAAACCGGTGAACACCACTTTCAAATCCTTGAAGCTGATGTTCTCGCCGATCCACAAACCTTCGCACTGGTGAAACATAGGCGAATGCGTGGCATCGCTGTCTACACGGTAAGTGCGTCCTGGCGCAATCACACGTATTTCAGGCATGTCCTGGCCCGCATCAATGCGCGAGAGGTACTTTTGCACATGCGCCATGGCGTGCCGGATTTGCATGGGACTGGTGTGCGTACGCAGCAGGTAACCGCCTTCAACATAAAAGGTATCGTGCATGGAACGCGCCGGGTGGTCCTCGGGCGTATTCAAGGCCGTGAAGTTGAACCAGTCGGTTTCAATCTCAGGCCCCTGAGCCACTTCAAATCCCATGGAAGTGAAAATATTTTGGATACGTTCCAGACTCAAACTAACCGGATGCAATCCGCCCTGGCTGTGCAAACTGCCGGGCAAGGACACGTCGTAAGTCTCGGCCTTGAGTTGAGCATCAAGCTCGGCTTGTGCAAGCTCTTGCCGGCGATGGTTCAAGGCCTCTTCGATGGATTGCTTGGCTGCATTGATCAATGCACCCTGGCTTTTTTTGGCTTCGATATCAAGTCGGGCCAGGCCCTTCATGCGCTCTGTCAGATGCCCGGATTTGCCAAGGAACTGGGCTTTGGCATTTTCCAGCTCAACGGGTGAAGTGCAAGCGGCAAACAGATCCTGTGCCTGTTTCACCAAGGAATCGAGCTCGTTCATGGCATATCTCTGTTACAAATGAAGAAGGGATTGAAGCTTGAAAACCTCAACCCCTCGGGATCAACAAACTACCCGTCGCATAATGGGCAATTTAAAGACCGGATCAGGCCGCCAATTTGGCCTTGACCTGGTCAACAATGTGACCGAAGGCGGCTTTGTCGTACACAGCCAGATCGGCCAGCATTTTGCGGTCAATCTCAATGGCTGCTTTGCGCAAGCCGTTGGCAAACTGACTGTAAGTGATGCCGAATTCACGGGCCGCAGCATTGATACGGGCGATCCACAGTTGGCGGAACACACGCTTTTTGGCGCGACGGTCACGGTAGGCATACTGCCCGGCCTTCATCACCGCTTCTTTAGCGATGCGATAGACGTTACCGCGGCGACCGCGGAATCCTTTTGCAAGGGCTAAAACCTTTTTGTGTCTGGCGCGAGCCGTAACACCACGTTTTACGCGAGGCATGTCAAATTCTCCTTGTTCGTCCGTTGATCACAGGCCGGCCATGGGCAGCATTTGCGCCATGTGACCCATATTGGTTTCATGCACACCTGTGGGACCGCGCAAGTGACGTTTGTTCTTGGTGGTCTTCTTGGTCAGGATGTGGCGTTTGAAGGCTTGACCGCGCTTGACGGTGCCGCCTGGACGAACGCGAAAGCGCTTTTTGGCGCTGCTTTTGGTCTTCATTTTGGGCATATTGATGCTCCTTTTTTTTGTGCTCGTGAGGCGCTGCGAACCAGACGCAGACTTGTTAGCCCAGAGACACTTGTTTGCGTGGCCTTTTACGCTGTCGCTGCCTGCGCAGTTTCAGCGGCGGGTTTGGCTACGCTACCCGGTTTTTTCTTGCCCGGCGCGATCATCATGACCATCTGCCGTCCTTCCAGTTTGGGGAACTGTTCGACCACAATCAGGTCGGCCAGTTCATCCCGGATTCTTTGCAACAACGCCATGCCGATTTCCTGGTGGGTGATCTCCCGGCCCCTGAAGCGCAAAGTGATTTTACATTTGTCGCCATCGTCCAGAAAGCGTTTGATGTTGCGCAACTTGATGTTGTAGTCGCCGTCATCGGTGCCGGGGCGGAATTTGATCTCCTTGACCTCGATCACTTTTTGCTTGGACTTGGCCTCAGCTGCCTTTTTCTGTTCCTGGTACTTGAATTTGCCGTAATCCATCAACCTGCAAACCGGCGGCACCGCTGTCGGTGAAATTTCCACCAGATCCACGTCGAGTTCACCGGCCATTAGCAAGGCCTCAGCAAGACTCAGAATGCCAATGGCTTCATTGTTCGGGCCGCTTACGCGGACTTCGGGAGCCATGATTTCCCGGTTAAGGCGGTGTTTGCGTTCCTCGCGTTGACGGCGATCGCGGAATTCAGTAGCGATGGTTCAATCCTTCAAAAAATCACTGATAAATCAGCTGAAACACCGTGCAATGGGGCTCTTAGCAACAACAAATGTCATTGTTTGGAGGCAATGTCAGAGGCCAACTTTTGGGAGAAAGCTTCGAGTGTCATCACACCGAGATCGATATTGCCCCGGGCGCGCACTGCGACGGTACCTGCTGCCATTTCCTTGTCACCCATGACGAGGATGTAAGGCAGCTTTTGCATTGAATGCTCACGTATTTTATACGTAATTTTCTCGTTGCGTAGGTCCTTGGTCACCCTAAAGCCTTGATTTTTCAGCTTTTTGACCACATCCAGGGCATATTCGGCCTGTGCATCAGTGATAAGAAGCACCACCACCTGCTCGGGTGCCAGCCAAACCGGCAGCGCTCCGGCGTACTGTTCAATCAGAATTCCGATGAAACGCTCCAGGCTGCCGACGATGGCGCGGTGCAGCATGACCGGGCGGTGCCGGGCACCGTCTTCGCCCACATACTCGGCGCCCAGGCGCTCCGGCATGGAAAAGTCAACCTGAATGGTACCGCACTGCCATTGACGGCCTATAGCGTCTTTCAGCGTGTATTCGATTTTCGGGCCGTAAAAAGCCCCGTCCCCAGGGGAAATGATGTAGTTGCAACCGGATGCCTTGAGGCTTTGCATGAGCGCGTCTTCGGCCCTGTCCCAACTTTCATCCGAACCTATGCGCTGCGCAGGACGTGTAGCTATTTTGTAAATGATGTCGCTGAAACCGAAATCCTTGTAGACCTTTTGCAGCAGCGAGGTATAGACCACACATTCATCCAGGATCTGCGCTTCGGTACAGAAGATATGGCCGTCGTCCTGGGTGAAACCCCGTACCCGCATGATGCCGTGCAAACCGCCGGTCGGCTCATTGCGGTGACACTGACCGAATTCGCCATAACGCAAGGGCAATTCACGGTAACTCTTGATGCCCTGGTTGAAGATCAGAATATGACCCGGGCAATTCATGGGTTTGAGCGCGTAGTCGCGTTTTTCCGACTCGGTGGTGAACATGTTCTCTCGGTACTTGTCCCAGTGACCGGTCTTCTCCCACAAGGTTTTGTCCAGAATTTGCGGCGCTTTCACCTCAAGATAGCCGTTGTCGCGGTAAACCTGCCGCATGTACTGCTCAACCATTTGCCACAGTGTCCAGCCGTTGGGATGCCAGAACACCAGACCCGGTGCATGCTCATCAATATGGAACAAATCCAGTTCACGACCGAGTTTGCGGTGATCACGCTTTTCAGCCTCTTCGAGTTGGGTCAAATACTGCTGCAAGTCTTCCTTGCTGGCCCAGGCCGTGCCATAGATGCGTTGCAGCATTTCGTTTTTGCTGTCGCCACGCCAGTAGGCGCCGGCCACTTTCATCAACTTGAAGTGCTTGAGTTTGCCGGTGCTGGGTACATGGGGGCCGCGGCACAGGTCTTCAAACCCGCCTTCACGGTAAAGACTGACATCTTCACCGGCAGGAATGCTACCGATGACCTCGGCCTTGTAATGCTCGCCAAGTGACTTGAAATAAGCAACGGCTTCATCCCGGGGCAAAACCCGGCGGATCACCGGTTCGTCTTTGGCAGCAAACTCGGACATGCGTTTTTCAATCGCCTCCAGATCCTCGGGCGTGAAAGGCCGCTCAAACGAAAAATCGTAATAAAAGCCGTTTTCAATCACCGGCCCGATCGTGACCTGAGCCTGCGGAAACAGGGACTTGACTGCGTAGGCCAGCAAGTGAGCCGTGGAGTGGCGAATCAATTCAAGTCCGTCAGCATCCTTAGCCGTCACGATGGACAGACTGGCGTTTTGCGAAATGCTGAACCCAGCATCAACCAATTGTCCATCAACCTTGCCGCCGAGCGCAGCTTTGGCCAGGCCTGCGCCTATGGAGGCCGCCACATCGGCAACCGTGACCGGGCCGGGGAATTCACGCAAAGAGCCGTCGGGTAATGTGATTTGAACCATGTGTCTGAAATTAAAAAGCGCGGAAAAAACCGCGCTATCATCCGAGAAGTGTCAATCAGCGATTTTCCCATAAAAAAAACCGGCCTGGACCGGGCTTTGCGCAGCAGACAATCTCAGTGGAATTGTTCTTCTTCGGTGGAACCGGCCAAAGCCTTGACGCTGGAGGTGCCGCCCTGGATCACAGTGGTGACATCGTCGAAATAACCGGCGCCGACCTCTTGCTGGTGGGACACGAAGGTATAGCCTTCTTCGCGCGCAGCGAATTCAGGCTCTTGAACCATGTTCACATAATGCTTCATACCTTCGCCGTTGGCGTAGGCGTGAGCGAATTGGAAGGTGTTGAACAGACCAAGGGGGCGGCTAGCGCGAAGATTTGTAAGGACTTTTTGGTGTTTCGAGGCCACCAGTTTGACCTTACCTACCCATAACCCAACTGGTGCGGGTATGCAACTTACCTATTACTAATGCCAAAGTGGTTTGTCAAATTTCCAATGCCTATTTTTAGCCTACCGCCAACCCACACCACCCAAAAGCATTGATGCCGAATGGGGGTGCAGGTGGCAGAAGCTAGCGCCTAAATTTTAGGCGGCTTTTTGCTGGAGCGGGTGGCAATTTTTGTTAACAGCCATAGCGGCGGCATCGACTGCTGACATTAGGGTTGCATCGGAAAGATGGCTGTAGCGCGCGGTGGTCTTAATTTGAGAATGCCCAAGAAGCTTGCTCACAACATAGATCGACTGACCAGAATTCACTAAATTACTGGCAAAACTGTGACGTAAATCGTGCATGCGAACCTCAGGCAAACCCGCCCGAATACGAGCCGTATTCCAACTGCAATACAAATTTCCGAATGGTTTTTTCGTCTCTGGATTGGGCACAACAAACGGACACCCCTCCCAAGTTAGCAACTTCTGCAGCAACTCCAAAGCTTTGCTTGATATTGGAATGTTGCGTGCTTTGCCATTCTTTGACATGGGTATGTGCCAGTTACGTCTTTCCAAATCGAAGTCAACCCATTTGGCATCCAGCAACTCTCTCTTACGACAACCAAACATCAGCATTAGCGGCACGATGTATTTGAGCTGAGTGTTGTCACTTTGCTCCAACGCAACTTGCAACCTCTGAGTTTCGTCAACACTAAGATAACGTTCTTTGGCATTGTTCGCCACAAACATGACCACATCATTAGCAGGATTGATAGTTGTTCCTTGGATCTTCTTTTTCCTGCCAATGTTGTACATGATCTTGAACAAAATCGGCAGCTTGTTCGCCATCGCCAGTGCATAACCTTTGTTGCGCAATTCAATATGAGCATCAGAAATCATTTCAGAGGTGACTGCATCAAGATGCTTACTGCCAAACTTAGGAACGATGTGAAGCCTAAGAAAACTAAGGGTCGATTGATAATTTCTCCTGTGCTGATGGATGTGAGGGACATAAATATCTTCAATAAACTCAGCCAAGGTTGGTACCTTGCGCAAGGCCTGCTTCTCATCAGCGGGGTTCTCACCCAACACAACCTTAGAACGCAGCTTTTGTGCTTGTAATCGAGCTTTATCAAAAGTGATGGATTTCGCATCACCAATCTTGTGCTGGCGTTGTTTGCCGTACTGATCGCGGTAACGAAGTGAGAACACTTTGGAGCCTGACGTTGATACGGTCAAGATAAAGCCAGTAATGGCTGTGTCGTAGAAGTCTGTTTTGGCTCGCCCTTCATTGCAGGCGGCAGCTTGGCAAACTTGTGCAGATAACTGGATCACGGGCATGTCATTTCTCCTGAAACAAACGGTTGATGAAAACTACGCGTTCAAACGCAGTAAGCAGATAGCAAAAAAACAAGGGGGAAAACTGTACATAGATTCAAAAAATCGATTCAGTTCATCGGGTTACGCCAAATAAAACACCCCTGCTTCGAAGAAGATCAGGGGCATAAAACCGATTGGAATTACCGGCATCGCAATAGTTTAAAAGCCCAATGCATGGTTAGTAGGTACTTAATCCGCAGACACCTTCAAGGCGTAGCGTTTATTCTTGATGTGTGAATGGCGGCGAATTGGATACCAGTGGGGCGGAGTAAAAGGGAGCCAGTCGGTTGTTTAAAAAGGGCTTTTAGGAGCCCGACTTGGTTTGCTGCAATTACTTTATTTGCCTTTGCCAGTGTGCCAAGCGTAGCGCAGCACGCTG
>SHXP01000099.1 GCA_009693225.1 Limnohabitans sp.
AAATCTTCACAAACTCGGTGTAACTATCGATCTCGCCCCGGCTCATCTCGCCGCCATTGGGCACGCGCAAGGCGACCACGCGACCGCCGGGAGTGGTGGCCGGTGCGCTAAACACTTTGAAGTCGACATTGGCCATGGCATCGGTCAATTCGGTGAACTCGAGTTTGACGCGCAAATCCGGCTTGTCTGAGCCGAAGCGGTGCATGGCCTCGTTGTAAGCCATAACGGGGAAATCGCCGAGTTCTATGCCCAGAGCTTCGACAAACACACCTTTGATCATGTTCTGGAAGAGGGCACGGATTTCCTCTTCGTCCATGAACGAGGTTTCGATATCGATCTGTGTGAACTCAGGCTGGCGATCGGCGCGCAGGTCTTCATCGCGGAAACATTTGGTGATCTGGTAATAGCGGTCAAAACCCGCCACCATCAATAACTGTTTGAACAACTGTGGCGACTGCGGCAGCGCAAAGAAATGGCCGTCGTGTACGCGGCTGGGCACCAGGTAATCGCGCGCGCCTTCAGGGGTGCTCTTGGTCAGCATCGGGGTTTCAATGTCAACAAAGCCGTTGGCATCCAGAAACTTGCGCACCGCCATCGACACCTTGTAGCGCAGCATCAGGTTTTTCTGCATGTACGGGCGGCGCAAATCCAGCACCCGGTGCGTTAGGCGCGTGGTCTCGGACAGGTTGTCGTCGTCGAGCTGGAAAGGCGGTGTCACTGAAGGGTTCAAGACCACTAGTTCGTGGCACAGCACCTCAATTTCTCCGCTCTTCAAACTGTCGTTGCTGGTGCCTTCAGGGCGCAGGCGCACTAGGCCTTTGATCTGAACGCAAAACTCGTTGCGCAGTTCTTCGGCCAGTTTGAACATCTCGGCGCGGTCAGGGTCGCAGACCACTTGAACATAGCCTTCGCGGTCACGCAAGTCGACAAAAATGACGCCGCCGTGGTCACGTCTGCGGTTGACCCATCCGCATAAAGTGACGGTCTGCCCTTGGATGGCTTCGGTGACCAAGCCGCAGTAATGTGTTCGCATCGCCATGTTGAAAATTCTTTCTCTATAAGGTTTGTTCAAAAAAGCGGCGGCGCAATGCCGACGCCTTGTCAAGGGTGGTTGGCAGGCGGCAGAGACGGCTGGTCCAGCGACACCGCACCCATGGAAATCACATAGGTGAGAGCCTGGTCCACACTCATGTCCAGTTCAATCACATCCGCAGCAGGCACCACCAAAAAAAAGCCGCTGGTCGGGTTGGGCGTGGTGGGCACATACACATTGATCTGAGCGCCGCCCAGATGGGTGGCGACTTCACCGCTAGGTGTGCCGGTTTGAAATGCAATCGTCCACAGACCCTGGCGCGGGTACTGGATCAACACGGCTTTGCGAAACGCATTGCCGCTGCTGGAAAACAAAGTGTCTGAGACTTTTTTAACACTGGTGTAAATGGATTTGACGATGGGAATATGCGTGAACAGCTTGTCCCATTGCGTGACCAGCCAGCGGCCGGCGACATTAGAGGCGAAGGCGCCGGTGATGACCAGCACCAGAAACACCAGCACCACACCCAGGCCCCGGATTTGCAGCAAATGCTGCAAGGAATCGCCTACGGCTTGAGGAAGCACACTGCCGAGGCCATACAACACATTGGCAAAAATGCCGTCCATGGCACCGACCAGCCAGCTCAGCACCCACAAGGTGATGGCCAGCGGCAGCCAGACCAGCAGGCCTGCAAATATGTATTTTTTAATGTTCATCGACACAGCAACTGGGGTTTAATGGCAGGCGCAGGAGGGGGCGCAGGCGCCGGCAGAGGCTGCGGCAGGCGTGTCGGTTTTGGCAGGTGCATCCGTGGTGGTCGCCGGTGCATCGCCGCCGGCCGGTGCCGCCGCCGGGCTGCCGCCGCTTTTGAAATCGGTGGCGTACCAGCCCGATCCCTTGAGCTGAAAACCGGCTGCCGTCAACTGCTTGCCGAACGTTGGTTTGTGGCATTCAGGGCATTCGCTCAGAGGGGGATCCGACATTTTTTGCAGCAGATCTTTTGCGAAGCCGCAAGCTGCACATTTATAAGCATAAATTGGCATGGTGTTACCGCTGGTTCAAAGTGCTCGACAAAGCCACAGATTGTATGCTTTTAAGGCTCAGCAGACTGTTTCCCCTGCCATCTTGGAAGAATCAGTCTCTATACTAAGCGGTTGAACCACGGCTTTCTCGCAGGTTCTACCACGCCCGTTTCCACTCTTTTCATGGAGTTTTCTCAATGATGCAACGATTTTCATTAGTCATTCTGGCTGCGCTGGCCCTTGCAGCTTGCGGTAAAAAAGAAGAGCCCAAAGCCGCCCCACCTGCTGCGGCCGTCAATACCGAAGAAAAAGTACTCAATATTTACAACTGGCCGGACTATGTGGCCCAGGATTTGATCGCCAATTTCGAGAAAGAAACCGGCATCAAAGTCAACTACCAGACCTTTGAAGCCAACGAAGCGCTGCAAGCCAAGCTGGTCGCGGGCAACACCGGTTTTGACATCGTGGTCCCGGGTTCGGTGTTCGTCAAAGCACAGGTCGAAGCCGGACTGCTGAAAAAGCTAGATAAGGCCCAAATCCCGAATTACAAAAACCTGGATCCTGCGCTGATGAGCAAACTCATCGGCGTCGACCCCGGCAACGAACACGTCATCCCCTGGGCCTGGAGTTTCACCACGGTTGCCATCAACAAGGCCAAGGTGGCCAAGGCGCTTGGCATCACGCCCATGCCCGAGAACGCCTGGGACCTGGTGTTTAACCCGACCTACACCAGCAAACTCAAATCCTGCGGCATCGCTTTCCTGGATTCACCCACGGAAATCCTGCCGCCTGCGCTGCATTACATCGGCAAAAACGCCTACTCTGAAGACGCGGCCGACCACAAAGCCGCCGGCGAAATGCTGGCCAAGGTCCGCAAGGACATCCGTTTGTTCTCCAGCACCATGATCGACGACCTGGCCGGCGGCAAGGCCTGTGTCGCGCTGGGCTGGGCCGGCGACTTCAACATCGCTGCCGCCCGCGCCAAGGAAAACAAGAGCGGCCACGAGATCGAAGCGCTGCTGCCCAAGACCGGCGGCCTGATCTTCTTTGACAACCTGGCTGTGCCGGCGGATGCCAAGCATCCGAACAATGCCATGGCCTTCATCAACTACTACCTCAAGGCCGAAGTCTCCGCCTCGCAAACCAATGAGCTGGGCTACCCCACCGCCAACAAGGCCAGCCTGGCCAATGTCAACCCCGAAGTGGCCCAAAACAAAACCGTGTTCCCAGACGAAGCCAACCTGGCTTTGATGGTGTCACCGTCCCCCCTGGGCAATGCCACCCGCGAGTCCATGACTGCCGTTTACAGCGGCTTCAAGAAAGGCAAGTAAGCCGCCAAAGGCGGGCGCTGTCACAAGCTCAGCCGCCCGCCTTTTCTTTTTTCAATTGCTGAGCGCAAGCCATGAATACCGCCCCGGGATTTTTCAGTCGCCTTTTTTTACGGTACGGCCGCAGCCTGGTGCTGTCGGTACCCTGGTTCTGGCTGTTGCTGTTTTTTGCGGTCCCGTTTTTCATTTTGTTGCGTATCAGCGTGACTGACATGGGCGAGGGACTGAACCCGTTCGCACCCATCATCGTCAGCGACAACGGTCAGCTATCGCTGCACCTGAAGTTATCCAATTACGTCTCACTTTTGCATGATGCCGACAGCGGCTGGCTGCAAACCCTGTACACCGAGTCTTACCTGCTGTCGCTCAAATACGCATTCTGGACAACCTTGCTGTGTCTGTTTTTCGGATACCCCTTCGCCTACTTTCTCGCACGCAGCCAGCCGTCGGTGCGGCCCATGCTGCTGCTGATGGTCATGCTGCCGTTCTGGACCTCGTTCCTGTTGCGCGTTTATGCCTGGAAGGGCTTGCTGACGGACCAGGGCATCATCAACCATATGCTGATTTTTCTGGGCATCACCGCCGAGCCCGTGCAAATGCTTTACAACGATGTATCCATGCTGCTGGGCATGACCTATGTCTACCTGCCTTTCATGGTGCTGCCGCTGTACGCCAACCTGGTCAAGCTGGACCAGCGCCTGCTGGAGGCTTCGCAAGACCTGGGCGCCACGCCATGGCAAAGCTTCTGGCTGGTGACCGTGCCCTTGAGCCGGTCCGGCATCGTCGCCGGTTCGATGCTGGTCTTCATCCCCTGTCTGGGTGAATTCGTCATCCCGTCCCTGCTGGGCGGCGCCGAGAACCTGATGATCGGAAGAGTGGTCTGGGACGAAATGTTCAGCAGCAACAACTGGCCGCGCGCCAGCGCGCTGGCCATTGCCATGATTATCGGCGTGGTCATGCCCCTGGCCTGGTACAACCAGCGCGTCATGCGCAAGGCCGAACAGGAGTTGTCCGCATGAGCGAGGCCTGGCTGCGCCGTCATATCAGCAGCTTGTGGCTCAGCGGCGTGTTTGCATTTTTCTACCTGCCGCTGCTGTTTCTGGTCGTGTTCTCCTTCAACAGCACGCGCCAGGATAGCGTGTTCACCGGTTTTTCCCTGCGCTGGTACCACGCGCTGTGGAACGACACGCGGCTGGTCGAAGGTTTCTCGCTGTCTTTGAACGTGGCGCTGATGAGCGCCACCCTGGGCACGCTGCTGGCGACGCTGGCGGCATTCGCACTGGTGCGCTTCGGTAATTTCCGCGGACGCACGCTGTTCAACGCCATGCTGTCCTCGCCGCTGGTCATGCCCGAAGTGATCATCGGCCTGTCGCTGCTACTGCTGTTTGTCGGCATGGAACGCCTGCTCGGCTGGCCGGAGCGCGGCACTTTCACCATCGTGCTGGGGCATGCCCTGCTGGGCATGGCTTACGCCAGTGTGGTCATTCAATCGCGGCTTAAAGAAATGGACCGCTCCATCGAAGAAGCCGCGCTGGATCTGGGCTGCCGGCCGTTTCAGGTGTTTTTTCTGGTGACCTTGCCGAACATGACGCAAGCGCTGCTGGCGGCCTGGTTGCTCACCTTCACGCTCTCGTTTGACGACGTTGTGATTTCAGAATTTCTGGCCGGCCCCGGCGTCACCACCTTGCCGCAAGTCATCTTCAATTACGCCAGACGGGGGGTTAACCCCTCGATTTATGCCGCTGCCAGCCTGCTGATGCTGGTGGTCACGCTGGCTGTGGCCATTTACGGTATTCACGTCGCCCGCCAGTCGCGCAAGCTGCGGCAGCTGCCGTAATAATGATCAAGCGCCCAGGCTCCACACACCGAGCAACGCGGTGATCACCATGCCTGAAAAAAAGCCCAGCGCCAGCAGCAATATCGCCTGCAGTGTGCGGTTGGTGCGTTGCTGCATGCGGATCAGTTCGATCAGCTGACGGCGCTCTTGCTCGTGATCACGCTGCAAAAAAGCGTGCACCAGACGCGGTATTTCCGGCAGCATCTTGGCCAGGCGCGGCGCCTCGTCCTTGAGCTGCTTCCACAGCCTCTGCGGCCCGATCTGCTCGAGCATCCATTTCTCCAGAAACGGTTTGGCCGTGCTCCACAAATCCAGCTCAGGATCAAGCTGACGAGCCAGGCCTTCGATATTGAGCAGGGTTTTTTGCAGCAACACCAGCTGCGGCTGTATCTCGACCTGGAAACGGCGCGAGGTTTGAAACAACCGCATCAACACCATGCCCAAAGAAATCTCTTTCAAAGGCCGGTCGAAGTAAGACTCGCAGACTGAGCGGATGGCAGACTCGAGTTCATCCACACGCGTGTGCGCCGGGACCCAGCCCGATTCGATATGCAGCTCGGCCACGCGTTTGTAGTCGCGGCGGAAAAACGCGGTGAAGTTTTGCGCCAGGTATTCCTTGTCAAACTCGGTCAAGGTGCCGACGATGCCGAAATCCAGCGACACGTATTGACCGAATGTGCCAGGCGCCACACTGACCTGGATATTGCCCGGGTGCATGTCGGCATGGAAAAAACCGTCGCGAAACACCTGGGTGAAAAAAATGGTGACGCCGTCGCGCGCCAGCTTAGGAATGTCCACGCCGGCCTGGCGCAAAGCGTCGACATGGCTGATGGGGATGCCGTGCATGCGTTCCATGACGATGACATCGCGCGTGCAGTAATCCCAGACCATCTCAGGGATCAGCACCAGGTTGAGTCCCTCCATATTGCGGCGCAGTTGCGTGGCATTGGAGGCTTCGCGCACCAGGTCGAGTTCGTCGTGCAGGTATTTGTCAAACTCGGCGACCACTTCACGCGGCTTGAGCCGCTTGCCATCGGTCGATAAACGGTCGAGCCAGATCGCCATGGTGCGCATGAGTTCCAGGTCTTTGTCGATGACCTTGAGCATGCCCGGTCGCAGCACCTTGACTGCGACCTCGCGCTCCTGACCGCTGCTGTTGCGCAGGCTGGCGAAATGCACTTGCGCGATGGACGCGCTGGCCACCGGCACCCGGTCAAACCGGCTGAAAATCTCATCCACCGGCCAGCCGAAGGCGCGTTCAATCGAGGCCACCGCCACATCCGAGGGAAACGGCGGGACCTGGTCTTGCAGCTTGGCCAGTTCGTCAGCGATGTCGTTGGGCAACAGGTCGCGGCGGGTTGACAGCACCTGACCCAGTTTCACAAAAATGGGACCGAGGTGCTCCAGCGCCTGGCGCAGGCGCTGACCGCGCGGCGCACTCAGGTTGCGCCCGATGGTGAGTACGCGAGTGAAACAGATCAGCCGGGGCTGTTTAAAGCCGGAAAGTATTAACTCATCCAGACCGAAGCGCAGGACGATCCAGAGAATGAAAACGCCACGGTACAGGCGCCTCATTTGGCGACAAACTCGCGCATGGCCGACGTGATACGCTTGAAAAAAGCAGCCATGTGGTGCGCCGTGGCATCGCCGAAGACGCGGGACAGGTCTTCTTCCATGTCCCAGCGGACATGGTCGACCATCCAATTGATGTCAGCTGCCAGCATGACGTCGCCGTCGATGCGCATGGCAGGTTTTTCGCCCTTGATCACAGCTTGCAGCAGCGACAACGGCGAAGCCTCGTTCACCTGCAAATGCAGGTCGGCTTCAGCGTACGCATCCGCACGCTCCAGCAAACCCGCAGGTGTGATCAGCCATTGCAACCGGTATTCACGCCAGCTGAGCTGTACGCACTGACCCTGTTGCCGGCGCAGCCGTTGCAGCGCGGCCGGCTCCTGGGCGATGACGTGGTTGAGCAGCAAAACCAGCTTGTCCTGCAATTCATACAGCAGCCAGTCAGGCAATTTGAACTCCCCGATGAATCCGGATAAACGGGCAGATAGGTCTGCAAGCGGGGGGGCAAAGGCCATGTATGTGTGCTTGTTAAATCGATCAGCCTGCATTATTGCAAGGCTTGCACCCCTGCGACCAGCCAGCCGCTGCCGCCGGATTTCGGTTTGGTCATGTTCCATACCTCACGGAACGGACTCGGCGCAACATTCGCTTCCTCGCGGATCATGCCGGAGAACTCGACGCTGGCCATATAGCCTTCGCCCAGGTCTTCGATGCCGAGTAACTGAGCCTCGATCATCACCACCTCGGTGGTGTTGGGTCCTTGCACCAGTTTTTCACGCTCGACCAGCTGGGTCTGGATTTCGTGCAGCATGCTGTCGGTCATCATGACGCGCAGAGCGGGGATATCGGCCAGGTCCCAGGCCGCCTGCAGACTAATGAAGTTCTGCTTGGCGGCTGAGACAAAGCCTTGCACATCAAAGTCAGACGGAATGAACCAGTTCTGGTTGCCGCCGATGAGAGAAGAGCCTATGCGCATACCGGAGCGCGCAGGTGTACCGCTGTCAAACACGGCGCCTTGTTGTTCCCAGGGCCGGGCCGAGGCGTCATTGCCGATCTTGGCCGGGTTGTACTGCGGCATATTGCCCGGGTTGGTGGATGAACCGGCGCTGCCGTAAGCGTAAGGGTCGGCGGACGGCTGCGCCGCACGCCGGCGCATGAACAAGCCGACCAGCGCCACCACCGCCATGGCGATCAGGCCAAACATCAGCAACTGACCGAATTCAGCACCGAAACCGAGCGAGTGCGCCAGCCAGGCCAGCCCCAGACCGGCAGCCAGTCCGCCGAGCATGGCGCCCCAGGGACGACGCGG
>SHXP01000100.1 GCA_009693225.1 Limnohabitans sp.
CCCCTTTTTAACCCTTCCATCCCGCCAAAGCTGCTTTTTTGCCGCCCCCGGACCTTGAAATCCCGCAAAACCCTCCCAATTACATGGCTGTATCTGTACACGCCCTCCTATTTCACCCATGTCAGACCCCCAGCACACCCCTCCGTCCGAAGCACCGACGGGTCAAACCGAGCCCGCCGCCATGGACGAAGACTTTCAGCCTGAAACACCGCCTGCCGACCCCTTGATGGACGCGCTGGCCGAACTCGCCCAGCTCAAAGCCACCAACGCCGACCTGGCCGACCAGTTTCTGCGCGCCAAGGCCGAGGCCGAAAACGCCCGCCGCCGCGCCGAAGAGGAAATCTCCAAGACCCGCAAATTCGCCGTCGAGGCCTTTGCCGAAAGCCTGCTGCCCGTGGCCGACAGCCTGGCCACCGGTCTGGCCATCGCCGACGCCAGCGCCCAGCAGCTGCGCGAAGGCTCCGAGGCCACGCTGCGCCAGCTCAAAAGCGCCTTAGAGCGCCACAAGGTCATCGAAATCAACCCTGAAGCCGGTGCCAAGTTCGACCCGCACCAGCACCAGGCCATCTCGGTGGTGCCCGCCGAGCAGGAACCCAACACCGTGGTCACCGTGCTGCAAAAGGGTTACCTCATCGCCGACCGGGTTCTGCGCCCGGCCCTGGTCACGGTGACTGCGCCCAAGTAATACAGGCTTGCACACACCCGGCTCACTTGAAATCCACCGACTTATCCACAACTGTTCAACATCGCATTCAGGAAATGAAGCGGCTGCCTTCTTTCGGGGGCTGAATCGCTCAGGAGAAAAAAATGGGAAGAATCATTGGCATTGACCTTGGCACCACCAATTCATGCGTGGCCATCATGGAAGGTAACACCACCAAGGTGATCGAAAACGCCGAGGGCGCGCGCACCACGCCGTCCATCATTGCTTACCAGGAAGACGGTGAGATTCTTGTCGGCGCCTCCGCCAAACGCCAGGCCGTCACCAACCCACGCAACACGCTGTACGCGGTCAAGCGCCTCATCGGCCGCAAGTTCGACGAAAAAGAAGTGCAAAAGGACATCGACCTGATGCCCTACACCATCGCCAAGGCCGACAACGGCGACGCCTGGGTGGAAGTGCGCGGCCAGAAAATGGCGCCCCCGCAGATCAGCGCCGAGGTACTGCGCAAGATGAAGAAAACCGCCGAGGACTACCTGGGCGAAGAAGTCACCGAGGCCGTGATCACAGTACCCGCTTACTTCAACGACAGCCAGCGTCAGGCCACCAAGGATGCCGGTCGCATCGCCGGCCTGGACGTCAAGCGCATCATCAACGAACCCACCGCTGCGGCTCTGGCTTTCGGCCTGGACAAGACCGAAAAAGGCGACCGCAAAATCGCCGTGTATGACTTGGGCGGCGGCACGTTTGACGTGTCCATCATCGAGATCGCCGACGTCGACGGCGAAAAACAATTCGAAGTGCTGTCGACCAACGGCGACACCTTCCTGGGCGGCGAAGACTTCGACCAGCGCATCATCGACTTCATCATTGCCGAGTTCAAAAAGGACTCGGGCGTCGACCTGTCCAAAGACGTGCTTGCATTGCAGCGCCTGAAAGAAGCCGCAGAAAAAGCCAAGATCGAGTTGTCTTCGACCACCGGCACCGACATCAACCTGCCTTATGTCACCGCTGACGCTTCGGGCCCCAAACACCTGAACATCAAGCTCAACCGCGCCAAGCTCGAAAGCCTGGTGGATGAGTTGATCGAGCGCACCATCGCGCCTTGCCGCACCGCCATCAAAGATGCCGGCGTGTCGGTCGGCGACATCGACGACGTCATCCTGGTCGGTGGCATGACCCGCATGCCCAAGGTGCAGGAAAAGGTGAAGGAATTCTTCGGCAAAGAACCGCGCCGCGACGTCAACCCTGACGAAGCCGTGGCCGTCGGCGCCGCCATCCAAGGCCAGGTGCTGTCGGGCGACCGCAAGGACGTGCTGCTGCTGGACGTGACGCCTTTGTCTCTGGGCATCGAAACCCTGGGCGGTGTGATGACCAAGATGATCACCAAGAACACCACCATCCCGACCAAGTTCGCGCAAACCTTCTCTACCGCCGACGACAACCAGCCGGCGGTGACCATCAAGGTGTTCCAGGGCGAACGCGAAATGGCCAGCGGCAACAAGATGCTGGGCGAGTTCAACCTCGAAGGCATTCCGCCCGCTGCACGCGGCACGCCGCAGATTGAAGTCAGTTTTGACATTGACGCCAACGGCATTCTGCACGTCGGCGCCAAGGACAAAGCCACCGGCAAGGCAAACAAAATCACCATCAAGGCCAACTCGGGTTTGAGCGAAGCCGAGATCCAGCAAATGGTCAAGGACGCTGAACTCAACGCGGCCGAAGACAAGAAGAAGCTGGAAATCGTGCAATCGCGCAACCAGGCCGAGGCCTCGGTGCACAGCGTGAAAAAATCGCTGACCGAGCACGGCGAGAAACTCGACGCCGCTGAAAAAGGCAAAATCGAAGCCGCGGTCAAGGACGTAGAAGAAGCATTGAAGGGCGAAGCCAAAGCCACCATCGATGCCAAAACAGAAGCCCTGATGACCGCCGCGCAAAAGCTCGGTGAAATGGTTTACGCCAATATGCAGGCCGAACAGGCTGCGGCGGCAGGCCCATCTTCAGCTGACGCAGGCAAGGACAAACCGCAAGACGACAATGTGGTCGATGCCGAGGTCAAGGAAGTCAAAAAGCCCTGACCATTCAACCCCTGGCCCACCGCGTTCTGACCTAAAAAGACCGGCGCGGCGTTGGCACTTTATCCAGCAGCACACACATGGCCACTAAACGCGACTTTTACGAAGTTTTGGGGGTACCAAAAAACGCCAGCGAAGACGAAATCAAAAAGTCGTACCGCAAACTGGCGATGAAATACCACCCGGACCGCAACCAGGTTGACACCTCGGCCGAGGTGAAATTTAAGGAAGCCAAAGAGGCTTATGAATTGCTGTCGGACGCTGAAAAACGTGCGGCCTACGACCAGTTCGGCCACGCCGGTGTCGACCCCAATATGCGCGGTGCAGGCGGCGCGGGCTTCGGCGGTTTCGGCGACACCTTCGGTGACATCTTCGGCGATATCTTCGGTCAGGCACGGCGTCAGCAAGGCGGCGGCCGCCAGGTGTTTCGCGGCAACGACCTGAGCTACGCCATGGAAGTCACGCTGGAAGAAGCAGCGGCCGGCAAAGACAGCGAAATCCGCATTCCCAGCTACGACGAATGCGATACCTGCCACGGCAGCGGCGCCAAACCCGGCACCTCGCCCAAAACCTGCGGCACCTGCCAGGGTCAGGGTGTGGTGCAAATGCGCCAGGGCTTTTTCAGCGTTCAGCAAACCTGTCCGCATTGCAGAGGCAAGGGCAAGGTCATCACCGACCCGTGTTCACCCTGCCACGGCCAGGGCAAGATCAAGCGCCAGAAAACGCTGGAAATCAAAATCCCGGCCGGTATTGACGACGGCATGCGCATCCGCAGTACCGGCAACGGCGAACACGGCACCAACGGCGGCCCTCCCGGCGATTTGTACATCGAAATCCACATTAAAAAACACGAGGTGTTTCAACGCGACGGCGACGATTTGCATTGCGCGGTACCGGTGGGTTTCACCACGGCGGCATTGGGCGGCGAAATCTCGGTGCCCACACTCAGCGGCGAAGCGGCCATAGACCTGCCCGAAGGCACGCAGACCGGCAAGCAGTTCAGGCTGCGCGGCAAAGGCATCAAGGGCGTGCGCTCGAGTTTCCCTGGCGATTTGTACTGCCACATCACGGTGGAAACGCCGGTCAAGCTGACCGAGCATCAACGCAAGCTGCTGCGCGAGCTGGATGAGTCGCTGAGAAAAGGCGGCGACAAACATTCGCCTTCGGAAGCCGGCTGGGCCGACAAGCTGAAGAATTTATTCAGCTGACCAAGCCTAATTAAACAGGTTTCAAGCTTTCATGCACAACCCCCCGGCACACAGATTCAGCACTGCTCGATCCTGTGTGGCGGGGGTTTTTTTATGTGCGGCAGCTGTGGCGCACGCGGGCCCGCTTTTGCGCTGCGAAGTCACTTACGCCGGGGCCACCCAGGTCATCGAATTCAGTCCGGTGACGGATGCGTATGAGGTCAAGCCCGTGGACATCACCGGTCGCTTTTTATTCAAAGTGGTGATATCGGCACCCCGGGGGAAATTGGACCATGTGCTGATCTATACCTACTTGCATCAGGAGCCGCGCCCCTTGCTGTTGCAGCAAGCCAAATACTTCAGGCCTTTCAAGGCCGGCACACGCCCCTATCTGCTGACAGGCGAGCAGCATATTTACGGCGACCCGATTGAGCGGCAACTGATTTATCGCTGTTGGCTCAGAGGGGTTAAACCATGAAGCAAACGGCTGGCTGGCTGCGGGTCTTGCTGCTAGGTCTATGGACTGGCCTGTTGTTTCCTGCCCATGCGGATACTGAAGTCAGTCTGGTGTTTGCCGGTGACACGGTGCTTGACGATACTGCCGGAAAAATCATTGAGCAAGGCGGCGACCCCTTTTCCGATGTCGCGGCTTATTTAGGCCAGGCCGATATTCGCATCACCAATCTGGAGTGTGTGATTTCCACCCGGGGCGAGACCGGCGGCGACAAGATGTACACCTTCAATGCGCACCCGCGTGTCATCCCGGTGCTTCAACGCCATTTTGACGCGGTGACCCTGGCCAATAACCACAGCGGCGATTTCGGACCAGTGGCTTTTGCTGACATGCTGGCTTTGTTGCAGCAGGCCGGAATGGCGCAGGCAGGCGGCGGACTCAATTTGAAACAGGCGCACGCGCCTCTTGTGTTTACCCGCCGGGGTCTGCGCATTGCTGTGCTGAGTTACAACGAGTTTCATCCGCGCAGTTTTGAAGCCGGTCATGACCTACCCGGCGTGGCATGGAGCGAAGACCAGCAGGTGATCGCGGACATCCAGGCTGCGCGACGTGTGCACCGCGCGGATCTGGTGATTCCTGTCATGCATTGGGGCTGGGAAAACGAAAGAAAAGCCAACCCGCGACAACGCCGGCTCGCCAGGCTGATGATTGACGCAGGCGCAGACGCTGTGATCGGCGGCCACCCGCATGTCACGCAAGATGTGTCTGTCTACAAAGGCAAGCCGGTCATTTACAGCGTCGGCAATTTTGTGATGAAAGAGACCGACAACGATTTCCAGCGCAAGAGCTGGCTGCTCAAGCTGTATCTGGACAAACAAGGTGTGAGCCGCTTTGAAACCTTGCCGGTCAGCATAGACATGGAAGGCATACCTTCCATCGACCGCCTCTCAGACAGTCCCTGCTGGAAGCGGGGGGACAAAAGCACTGGGGCATGCGCTTCATCGGCCAGCCGCTGAACCGGCCCCGGTGTTTATAAAAACCGGTCCAGCAACTTGCGGCTGTGCCGGTCCAGCGCCGGCAGATCACGTATCAGAAATTGCACGCCGTGTTCGTCGGCCACGATCAGGGTTTTGCTGCTGATGCGGCGTATGTCTTCTTCGCCGCGCAACACAAACTGCGTGAAGCCGCGGTGGGTTTGCACCGACCAGGTCGACGGCGTGGTGAAACTGCTGACCGCGTCGACGCGTTGGATCTCCGGCATGAATTCGCGTGCCTGCAAAGCCGCCAGCACGGCCTCTTTTTGCGCAAGCGGCAATTGCAAAGGCTCGGGTAGCCAGAGCAATTCATGGCCTTCGGCGCTCAGAATGGACACCGCCTCGTCAGGCGCACCGATGGGAAACGCCCGCACCACCACCACGCCGTGGTGCAACTCATCGCCGAGTCGCAGTTGCCAGTGGCCCGACTTGTCCAGCTTGAGTTCGAACAAAGCGCCGCTCATACCCGTTCCTCTCTGGCCGCGCCCAGGGCCAGGCCGTTTTCTTCGGCTTCTTTTTGTCTGGCCTGCGCTTCGTACAAGCGCCAGTACGCGCCCTGGCGCGCCAGCAGTTCATCGTGCTGGCCTTGTTCAACCAGTTGGCCTTGCTCCATCACCACCAGCCGGTCGGCGCGGCGCAAGGTCGACAGACGGTGTGCAATGGCAATCGTCGTGCGTCCGCGCACCAGGTTGTCCAGCGCTTTTTGGATTTCCTGCTCGGTCTCGGTGTCCACAGAGGACGTGGCCTCGTCCATGATGAGAATGCGCGGGTCGATCAGCAAGGCGCGCGCGATCGAGATGCGCTGGCGTTCGCCGCCGGACAAGCCCTGGCCGCGTTCACCGACCAGCGAGTCGTAGCCTTGCGGCAGATGCAAAATGAATTCGTGCGCATGCGCGGCGCGCGCGGCAGCGACGATCTCGGCGTGGGTAGCGCCCGGTTTGCCGTAGCCGATGTTGTCGGCGATGGTGCCGAAAAACAAAAACGGTTCCTGCAACACCAAACCGATGTGGCGGCGGTAGTCGGCGATGCGCACGTCGCGGATGTCGATGCCGTCTATGCGTATAGCGCCCTCGCTCAGGTCGTAAAAGCGGCAGATCAGATTGACCAGCGTACTTTTGCCGGAACCGCTTTGACCGACCAGGCCGATCATTTCGCCGGGCGCGATGTCGAGCGACAAACCCTTGATGACGGCGCGGTTGCCGTACCTGAAACCGACGTTGCTGATTTGTATGCGCCCGACCACTTCATTCAAGGCCACCGGATTGACAGGCTCGGGCACGCTGGACACATGGTCCAGAATTTCAAAAATGCGCTTGGTGCCGACCGCTGCTTTTTGCGTGTGCGAAACGATGCGGCTCATGGCATCCAGCCGCGCATAAAAACGCGTACTGTAAGCCAGAAACGCGGTCAGCACACCGACCGTCACCTGATGGTGCGCCACCTGCCAGATACCGAAGGCCCAGACCACCAGCAAACCGATTTCGGTGACCAGCGTGACCGTGGGGGAAAACAGCGACCATAAAAAATTGATGCGGTCGTTCACCGCCAGATTGTGTTTATTGGCTACCTGAAAACGCCGCGCTTCGCGGTTCTCCTGGGCAAAGGCTTTGACCACACGGATACCCGGAATGGTGTCGGCCAGCACGTTGGTGAGTTCGGACCAGACGCGGTCAATCTTTTCGAAACCGGTGCGCAAGCGGTCGCGCACGATATGAATCAACCAGACGATGAACGGCAATGGCAGCAGCGTGGCGCAGGCCAACCAGGGGTCTATACTGAACAAAATGACGGCCGTCATCAGAATCATCAACACGTCGGTGGCGAAGTCGAGCAAATGCAAAGACAAAAATACGCACAGCCTGTCGGTCTCGCTGCCGATGCGCGTCATCAGATCGCCGGTGCGGCGGCCGCCGAAATATTCTAGCGAGAGTTTCAGTAAATGTTCGTAGGCCGTGGAACGCAGATCGGCGCCGATGCGCTCGGATGCCAGCGCCAGCACATAGGTTTTGAACCAGCCCAGGCCCCAGGCCAGCACGGCCGCAGCCAGCAAACCGCCCAGGTACATGGCGACCAGTGAAATATCGATCTGCTGACCGTTTTGAAACGGGATCAGCACATCGTCCATCAATGGCATGGTCAGGTAAGGCGGCACCAGCGTGGCAGCGGTCGAGGCCAGCGTCAGACAAAAGCCCAGCAACAACTGGCCCTGGTAGGGTTTGGCAAAGCGCCATAGACGGAACAGGCTCCAGGTGGAAGCGGTTGCCTCATCCTGCACCAGATCGCAACTGCGGCAGGTGTCTTCCGCGTCCTTCAAGGGCGCGTGACACACCTGGCACCAGGACTGTCCCGGGGTATCGCCCTGCCCGGCCTGTTGTTTGTTGAAACACGCGAGCAAAGCCGCCGCTTGCAGGTTGCGACCTAGGGTGAAGCGCCAATCGGCGATTTGTTGTGCGGCTTCGCGCAGACGCAGATGCCCGACACCGGCGTGGTCGCTGAGCTCTAGCTGCCAATCGGGCTGTATGTCCAGGCTGTGCCAGGTTTTTTCAGAGCCGGGAGCGCACCAGATCAGGCGGCGGTGCGTCAAAACCATCAGGCCGCGCGCGAAA